>JAYVTJ010000795.1:0-1542 GCA_043774415.1 Fimbriiglobus sp.
GCGGTGGGACTCGAAGACTCGGCCCACCCTACGAAGAGGCCACCCAATTGACACGCGGTCTCCAACGGGTTAACTTCTAACCACCGCCCCCCACCCAACACAGTTGGGCCTTTCCCGTGCTCACGATTCTCCCCGCCATTCGTCCGCACCGCCGGCACGCCCTCGTCGCCGGTGGCATCGGCTTCGGCACGCTCGCCGATCTGCTCCGCGCCGAGGCGAAGTCCGGCGTGAAGTCGTCGGTGAAGTCGATCATCAACATCCACTTGGACGGCGGGCCGCCGCAGCACGACACCATCGATCCGAAGCCGAACGCCCCGGACGAAATCCGCGGCGAGTTCAAGCCGATCGCGACGAAGCTCCCCGGCTTCCACATTTCCGAGCTGATGCCGAAGATCGCGGGCATCGCCGACAAGTTTGCGTTCATCCGCTCGCTCGTCGGGTCGGCCGGGGCGCACGACGCCTTCCAGTGCCAGACGGGGTTTCACGAAAAGGAACTGAAATCGGTCGGCGGTCGCCCGGCCGTGGGGTGCGTCGTCGGCAAGCTCCGCGGCAGCGCCGACGATCCGGTTCCCGCGTTCGTGGACCTGATGCAGGGGCGACCGCTCGTGCGGAATAGTGCGCGTCCGGGATTCCTCGGGCCGTCGCTTGCACCGTTCCGACCCGATATTTCCAAGATGTTCGCGCGCGAACTCGAACCGGAGATGAAGCTCGAAGTCGCGGCGAAGGGGAAGCAGAATACGATCCAGTTGAACTTCGCCGAGGGGTTGACGGCGCAGCGATTGAACGAGCGCACGCAACTCCTCGCGGGCTTCGACGATCTCCGCCGCGATCTCGACACCACCGGGAGCATGGACGCGCTCGACCGCTTCGGCCGGCAGGCCGTGAGCATCCTCACGAGCGGCAAACTCGCGGACGCTTTGGATTTTAACAAGGAGCCCGCGAAGAACTTGGCCCGCTACTGCCCGCCCAGGATCGTGGGCGAGAAATTCGACACGGCCGAGGACGAACACTGCGCGAAGAAACTGCTCCTCGCGCGCCGGCTCGTCGAAGCCGGGGTGCGCTGCGTGAGCGTGTCGTTCAGCGACTTCGACACGCACAGCAAGAACTTCCCGCGCATGCGGCAACTCGTTCCGATCGTCGATCACGCCATCCACGCCCTCGTCTCCGATCTCGATGAGCGCGGGATGCTCGGCGATGTGGCCATCGTCGTCTGGGGCGAGTTCGGCCGGTCGCCGAAGATCAGCAAAGAAGGCGGCCGCGAACACTGGCCAGAAGTCGGCCCGGCGCTCCTGTGCGGTGGCGGCATCCGGGGCGGCCAAGTGATCGGTTCCACCGACCGCACCGGCGGGAAAGTCACGTCGCGGCCCGTGAGCTACGAGGATGTTTTCGCAACGCTTTACAAGACGCTCGGCATCGACGCGACCAAGACGACGCTCCCCGATCCGACCGGCCGCCCGCAGTTCCTGCTCGACCGCGGCGAAGTCATCTCGGAACTATTTTGAGCCGCCTCACGGCCGAACTGCGGGGTGTGCGCGTCCGGAG
>JAYVTJ010000796.1:0-3220 GCA_043774415.1 Fimbriiglobus sp.
CACAAGGGGGGCATGCACACGCACGCCGTCGCCAAAGACCCCGCGACCTACGAGCACATCGATCCGGAAGTCGTCGGGAACGAGCGCCGCATCCTCGTCAGCGAACTCTCCGGGCACGCCACGATCCTGAGCAAGACGAGCAAATACTCGCTGGCGAACGACAAAGCCGCGATGACGAAGATTCTCCATGCCGTGCAGGACTTGGAGAACCAAGGGTACGAATTCGAGGCGGCGGAGGCGTCGTTCGATCTTCTCGTGCGGAAGGCCACCGGGCAGTACAAGCCCTGGTTCGACCGGCTGAGCTACCGCGTGAAGACCGAGCACTACGGCGACGAACTCCGCACCGAAGCCACCGTGAAACTCGGCATCGCCGGCGAGACGGTGCATACGGTCAGCGAGGGGGACGGCCCCGTGAACGCCCTCGATGCGGCGATGCGGAAAGCGCTGCTGCCCTCGTACCCGAACCTCGATGCGATGCAGCTCGTCGATTACAAAGTGCGGGTGGTGAACGGCCGCGAGGGCACCGCCGCGAAGGTGCGGGTCGTAATCGAATCGCGCGACGGCTCCGCCGTGTGGGGCACCGTCGGCGTGAGCGAGAACATCATCGAGGCGAGCTACCTCGCGCTCGCGGACGCCATCGAGTTCCACCTGTTCCAAACCGCAGACGCCAAGTCCGCCGGAGGTTGACGCATGGTTCCCGAGACGCGCCCCGAGACCGCGACGAAGCTGCCGGAGGGGTATCCGTTCCACATCGGCACGCGCGTGGTGAACCACCGCGATGCGGAGGGAAAAATCGTGGAGACGGAATACGTTCCGCTCACGGAGGAGGATTACCTTTACCCGCAGGAAGAGGATCGGCAGATGCTCGTCGAGGCCCACATCGCTGCGACGTTCTACCTCCGCTACGCCCTGAAAATTGGTACGGCCGACCGCACGGATCTCAAAATTTTCTGCGACCATCGCATCGACTGGCAGATCGAAGGGCTCAGACCCCTCGGCCCCGACGTCGTCGTCTTCGAAAACTTTACCCGCGAGTGGGATCCCTACGAAGGGACCTTGCCGGTCCGCGACTTCGGCGCGGAGGTGATCGCCGTGTTCGAGGTCACCTCGCCGAGCACCCGGAGCATCGATTTCGACGCCAAGTTCGAGGCGTTCGCCGATGTCGGCATCCCGTACTACCTCATCGTCGATACGGCCGAACCGAACGGCGAACCCCGGATCCTCGGGTACCGACTCTATCGCGGCGAGTATCGACCGATGCATAGCGACCCGAAACTCGGTTTCATGGTGCCGCCGCTGAAGATGTATTTCCGCTGGCAGGACGATCGCATCATCGCGGCCGATGAGGACGGTCGAGACATCCCCGATGGGCCGGAGCTGGCGGCGCTCTACGAAGCCGAGGCCGAGCGCGCCAATGCCGAGGCCCAACGGGCGGATACCGAGGCCGAGCGCGCAAACGCCGAGGCCGAGCGCGCCAACGCCGAGGCCCAACGGGCGGATACCGCAACTCTACTCGCCAATGTCGAAGCCGCCCGCGCCGATGCATTCGCCGCCGAACTCGCCGAACTCAAAGCCAAGCTGAACGAAGCCAAGTAAGGATCGCCAATGCCGACGGAACTGCCGAAGACGTACGAGCCGAAGGACGCCCAGCAGAAGTGGCTGAAGTTCTGGGACGACAAGGGCTACTTCCGCGCCGACCCGGCCGCGCCCGGCGAGCCGTACTGTATCGTCATCCCGCCGCCGAACGTGACCGGCGCCCTCCATATGGGGCACGCTCTCAACAACACCATGCAGGACATCCTCGTCCGCTGGCGGCGGATGCAGGGGTTCAACACCCTCTGGATGCCCGGCACCGACCACGCCGGCATCGCCACGCAGGCGGTGGTGGAACGCTTGCTCCTCGCCGAGGACAAGAACTTTAAGCGGCGCGAGTACGGCCGCGAGAATTTGGTGGCGAAGATCTGGGAGTGGAAGGACAAGTACGAAGCCCGCATCCTCGGCCAGCTCCGCGAGATGGGCGCATCCTGCGACTTCTCGCGGACGAGCTTCACGCTCGACGAAACCTGTGCGAAGGCGGTGCGCGAAACCTTCTTCCGCATGTTCAAGGATGGGTACATCTACCGCGGCAAGCGATTGGTGAATTGGGACACGCAACTGCAAACATCTGTGTCCGACGATGAGACGTATACGGAGACGACCAAGGGCGGCTTCTGGACGTTTCAGTACGAAGTGGTGGATGCGTCGGGAACGTTCATCCAATTTAGCACCACGCGGCCGGAGACGATGCTCGGCGATACCGCGCTCTGCGTTCACCCGTCCGACGAACGCTACCAGCACCTCATCGGCAAATCGGTGACGCAGCCGCACACCGGGCGTGTCATCCCGATCATCGCCGATGGCTTGCTCGCCGATCCGGAACTCGGCACCGGCTGCGTGAAAGTGACCCCGGCCCACGACCCGAACGACTACGCTTGCTGGACCCGGCACCCCGAGATCGGCATCATCAACATCCTCAATCCGGACGGCACCATCGCCGCCGGATTCGGCGAGTACTCCGGCCTCGACCGCACGAAGGCCCGCGCCGCCGTGGTGACCAAGATGGAGGAACTCGGCCAGTTCATCGATAAGCAGGATCGCGATATCCCCCTGCCCTACAGCGACCGCAGCAAGACGCCGATCGAGCCGTTCCTGAGCGATCAGTGGTTCGTGAATATGGGTGATCTGTTACCGATCAACCGACATCGTTCGCTAAGCACTGGTGGTTTAGCCCAGATGGCCATCGATGCCGTAGACTCAGGTAATGTGAAATTCTTCCCGGAACGCTACACAAAGACTTACCTCGACTGGCTCCGCGAGAAGAGAGACTGGTGCATCAGCCGCCAACTCTGGTGGGGACACCGCATAGCAGTGTGGATGCCTAAACGTCTCAATCAGATTTCAGCGACAGACTTGGATGAGAAACTAGCTCAGATCGAGCAGGCATTCCCTGGCAAAATCCACATTCAAAAAGAGATTTCGCAATCGCCTCCACAACCAAGTGGTGACGCGCTGGGATGGGTTGAAGACGTGATACATAGCAGGATGATCTGTGTAGGATCTGATGCACTCGGTGCTGAGCAACAGCTTGAAGAACTTGGCTTTGAACAAGAGGAAGACGTCCTCGACACCTGGTTCTCCTCCGCGCTCTGGCCGCACTCCACGCTCGGCTGGCCGGATCGCG
>JAYVTJ010000797.1:0-2105 GCA_043774415.1 Fimbriiglobus sp.
GGGGCGAAGAAAAAACGAATCGCCACCTTCTACAGCTTCGTCAGCACATCGTCCGCCAGGACGGGCTGGCGGCGGCCGTCTTCGAACTCCACGAGCAGCCGTCGCGCGAGAAGTTCCTGCGCGAGTACCTTGCCCTGGCCTTCCTTCGTGAGCACGCGGCTCCCCACCGGCGGCAATTCGGTCTGATGCGCTTCGTACACGTCCTGTTCGAAGCGGAGGCAGCACTTCAATCGGCCGCAGCGACCGGAGATTTTGTTCGGGTCGAGTGTCGATTTCTGGAGCTTCGCCATCCGCATGCTCACGGGCGGCATCACGATCATGAACGAGTTGCAGCAGACCGGCAGGCCGCAATCGCCGAAGTCGGCGAGGAGCTTGGCTTCGTCGCGGACGCCGATCTGCCGGAGTTCGATGCGGGCGTGGAACTCGCGGGCCATGCTCTTCACGAGTTCGCGGAAGTCGATCCGGATCTCGGAGAGGAAGTAGAAGATGACGCGCTCGCCGCCGAAGAGGTGCTCGACGTCGGCAATCTGCATGGCGAGGCGGTGCTCGCGGATGAGCCGCGTGGCGATGTCGTACTCGCGCTTCTGGGCCTCGGCGATGTTCAGCATCTGCGCGCGGTCATTGGCGGTGGCGCTGCGGAGGATCTGACCCCGGGTCGGATCGGGGATCGCCGCGACCGTTTCGGGGGTGGCGGGACAGAGCACGGTGCCGACTTCTTGGCCGCGCTCGGTCTTGAGGATCACCGTTTCGCCGCGGGCGAAGCCGGCCTGCGAAAAGGTCGTGTACTCGCCGACGTACCGCATCGAGCCGTGGCGCACGAGGTACGACGAGGTCGGCGGGAGAACGGGAGTGGCGAGTTTGGAGCTCATGGGTCGGTCATCATGGCGGATGCCCGTCAAACGTGCAACTCGACTACGTCCTTTTCGTGAAGGATATGATCTCGCCCGACGGTTTGCCCGTCGAATGCGCCCGACCCCCAGACGCGGGCCGACTTCACGGAGTCTTCGAGGTCGTTGTGGACGTACCCCGCGAACTCGGACACCGTGCTGCCGACGGGGCAGGTGAACGGCGCGGCCATGTCCGCGAGCTTGCCCGGCTGCTTCGTGTAGATGCGCTGCACCTTCAACGACTTGAAGATCGCCTTGCGAAGCTCGGGCAATCCATCGCCGGTCTCGGCCGAGATAACGAGCAGCGGGAACTTCCCCGCGATCCACTCCTGGGCCATCTCGAGGCGGATGTCGGCCGCGTCGTCATCGCGCTTGGTCGCCACGAGGATCGTGCGGAGGAAGTAGGTGGTCGGGTCATCGTCGGAGGGGAGTTCCGGCACGAGTACGCGCCGGGCGGCCTTCAAGCGGTCGAGTGTCGCCTGGGTCGCGGCGGGGCCGTCGTCATCGGCGAGGTCGAGGAAGAGCAGGGCCGCATCGGCCGAGCGCGTGAGATCGGTGATGAACGGCTCGTACGCATCCGGCGTGATCGGCGGCAGGTCGATCAGTTGGACGCGGACATCGTCGAAGTCCATCATGCCGGGGATCGGCTCGCGCGTCGTGAAGGGGTACGGCGCGATGGCCGGCGAGGCCTTCGTGAGCTTCGAGAGGAGCGTCGATTTCCCCGCATTCGGCGGCCCGAGGAACACGACTTGCCCGGCCCCCTGCTTCTGGAACTTGAACGATCCCGGCGCCGACTTCTTCGGGCCGGTCTTCTCCTGCTCCATCTCGTCGGTGAGCTCGCTGATCTTGCACTTCAGGATCACCTGGACCTTCTCGCTCGCCTTGTGCTTCGGCAGCAGCACCCACATCTCGCGGAGGGCCGCGAGCTTCTCCTCGGCCGACTTCGCCTTCTTGTAGCGGGCGTCGGCATCGTGGTAGTGCGGGGGCAGATTGACCGCCATCGGGGAGGCTCCGGGTGTTCCTTCGGACGGCTATTGTGCGGGGATCGGCGGGATGCGTCTATGCGGAGTCCGGTGGGCGGGATTGTTCGTCCCGCACGTGCGCCACCCCCGCGCTGGACGAACTGGACAAACTGGACGAACTGGACGCAAGTGTCGCCCCGCCCTTCAGGGCGTGGTCGACACTTGCGCATTCCTTCCCCATTCGCTTGACTTGGGC
>JAYVTJ010000798.1:0-3594 GCA_043774415.1 Fimbriiglobus sp.
CCCGGCATCAAGAAGGCCCTCGGCCTCGTGGAGGAAGCGAAGAAGAAGAATCTCGCCATCGTCGCGGGGACGCAGCGCCGCCACGAAATCGGCTACATCAAGACGATGGAGAAGATCCACGGCGGGGCCATCGGCGATCTCGTCTCGGCCCGCTGCTCGTGGAACGGTTCGGAGCCGTGGTTCAAGGCGCGCAAGCCGGGGCAGTCGGATGTCGAGTACCAGCTCATGAACTGGTATCACTTCGTCTGGCTCTGCGGGGATCACATCGTCGAGCAGCACGTCCACAACCTCGACGTCATCAACTGGGCTATGAAGGGGCATCCGGTGAAGGCCGTGGGGCAGGGGGGCCGCATCGGTCGCCGCCAGGGAACTCCGGCGACCGTCGGCCACATCTACGACCTCTTCTCGATCGAGTACGAGTATGCCGGCGGCGTGCCCGTGCATAGCTACTGCTCGCACGTTCCGGGCACAACCCAGGATGTCTCCGAGACGCTCTACGGTACGAAGGGCCATAGCCGGATCAGCTCGTACCAGATCGGCAAGGAGACGATCCACAAAAAGGACCGGACGGAACTGTCGCCGTACGTGCAGGAGCACATCGATCTCATCGAGAGCATCACCGGCGGCGAGTACCGCAACGAAGGCGTTCGCACCGCCGAGAGTACGCTGACCGCCGTCCTCGGCCGCATGGCCGTCTACAGCGGTAAGGTCGTGACCTGGGAAGATGCGCTGAACAGCACCGTGGATACGATGCCGAAGGATCTCGATCTGAAGGCTTCACTGGTCGTGCCGGCCGTCGCGGTGCCGGGCAAGTACAAGGTTTGAGCAGAGCGTGGATCTACCCCGCACTCAAGGGCGGGTCAATACTTGTGAAGCCCGTGAACGGGGCTATCTGCAATTCGTTGCGACCGATCATCGGTAGTCCCGTTTTCGGGGCTTTCCACCTCTCGACCCGCCCTTGAGGGCGGGGTCGAGCTTGTAACGCCCCCGTCACTTCCGCCCCCATCTGCAATCGATCCGCACTCCCGTCTCGTTTATAGTTACAGAAGAACCTCTCTGGTGGGCGGCTGCGCCCGTTCCGTCCAATTCGGGAGACCGCTATGCGTCGATTGCTCTGGGCCGCTCTTCTCCTGTTGGCCGTCGCTCCCGCGTCCTTCGGCCGGGGCTTGCTCGTTCCCGACGACGTGAAGCTGCCGCCGCTGGCGATGGTCAACCACATCGTGAACGTGCAGATCGAAGATCAGGTCGCGATCACGACGGTCGAGCAGACGTTCCGCAACCACACCGACCGCAACCTCGAAGCCACTTATCTGTTCCCGATCCCCAAAGGGGCGAGCGTGAACAAGTTCACGATGTGGATCGACGGCAAAGAGACCGCCGGGGAACTGCTCGACGCGAAGAAGGCGAGCGAGGTCTACACGAGCATCGTCCGCCGGACGCAGGATCCCGGTCTGCTCGAGTACCTCGGCAACAGCATGATGCGCCTGAAGGTCTTTCCGATCCCGCCGAAGGGGGATCAGAAGGTGAAGATCAGCTTCACGAGCGTCTCGCAGCAGGACGGCGGCACCGTCGAATACATCTACCCGCTCAAGACCGACGGCAAAGGCACCCGCACCCTCGAGAAGTTCTCGGTGACTGTGAACGTCAAGTCGCAGAATCCGGTGCAGTCGATCTACAGCCCGACCCACGCCATCGACGTGAAGCGCAAGGGCGAGAAGGAAGCCGTCGTCGAGTTCGAGAAAAATCAGGCCACGCTCGATAAGGACTTCCAGCTCTTCTACAGCGTGGGCAAGCAGGACATCGGGCTCACGCCGGTGCTCTACCGCCCCGTCGCCAGCGAAGATGGCTACTTCATGCTGCTCATCACTCCGCAGATGGAGACGATGAAGACCCGCGTGCCGCGCGATCTTGTGCTCGTGCTCGACACGTCGGGCAGTATGTCCGACCTCAAGATGTCGCAGGCGAAGAAGGCGCTCAAGCTCTGCCTGCGCGAACTCGGCGAGAAAGATCGCTTCAGCATCGTCAGCTTCGCCACCGCCGTGCGGACCTACCAGGACACCCTCAGCGACGCGAGCAAAGATCAACTCGAAAAGGCGACGAAGTGGGTCGATGACCTCCGCGCCGGCGGTGGCACGGCGATTCAGCCGGCGCTCAACACCGCGCTCGACCTGCGCGGCAAGGATGCGGGCCGCTCGTTCAACATCGTCTTCTTCACCGACGGCCAGCCGACGGTGGACGAGCGCGATCCGGCGAAGATCATCAAGAACGTCGTGGACAAGAACACCGCCAGCACGCGCATCTTCACCTTCGGAGTGGGCGACGACGTGAACGCGGCGATGCTGGATCAGCTCGCCGACAGCACGCGGGCCATCAGCACCTACGTCCGCCCGGCCGAGGACATCGAAGTGAAGGCCGCTTCTCTGTATGCGAAGATCAGCCATCCGGTGATGACGAACGTCCGCCTGACGACCACGAACGTGAAGCTCAACGAAGTCTACCCGCAGCAGCTTCCCGACTTGTTCCAGGGCGGCCAACTCGTCGTCTTCGGGCGGTTCAGCGGCAGCGGTCACGCGGCGATCAAGCTGAACGGACTCGTCGGCAAGGACGACAAGGAACTCGTCTACGAAGTGGACTTCCCGTCGAAGACCGATGGTGGCCGGGAGTTCGTCGAGCAGCTCTGGGCGCGGCGGAAGGTCGGGTTCATCCTCGATCAGATCCGCGTCAACGGCGAGCAGAAGGAACTCGTCGAAGAAGTGACGGCCCTCGCAAAGAAGTACGGCATTGCGACCCCATACACGAGCTATCTCGTCGTACCCGATTCGGTGGTGCCCGTTGTGAATCTGGGTGCGAGACCCGGCGATGTGACGACCGAGACCGCCATCGATGCAACCTCTCGTCCGCTGCCGCCTGGTTTGGCTCCGGCCCCCGGTGGCCCCGGCAGTAAGCCGCAGACCGTCGATCAGTACGCGAAGGAACTCGCCAAGAAGGGCGAAGGGGACAAAGGTGGCATCGGCGGCGGCCGCGGGATGATCCAGGATCGCGTGCTCAACGAACAGCTCGAAAAGATGACTCCCGAGCAGCGCAAGTCGGCCTACGCGGACGCACTCAACCGGGCCAAAGTCGATTGCAAGAACTTGGAAGATGCCAACAAGAACTATCGGGCGAACCAGCTCCGTGACAATCAAACCGGCCGACTCGGGGTCGATCTCGCGCAGGCGAGCAGCGCCCTCCGCAGCCAGGAGCGCCTTACGCAGGAGGTCAACAAGCAACTGCGGGGTCGCAACTGCGTCGAGTTCGGCGGCGTCTGGATCGACGAGGGCTTCGGCGACAAAACGAAAACGCTCACCGTGAAGGCCCAGAGCGCGGCCTACTTCCGCATCCTCGAGAAGCAGCCCGAGATGAAGGACGTCTTCCGCGTCGGGAACCACCTCGTCTGGATCGCCCCCAGCGGCACGGCCCTCGTGATCGACTCCAGCGACGGCGTCGAGAAGCTCGAAGACGCCGAGATCGACGGGCTGTTCGCGGCGAAGAAGTAGTGTCGGTATCAGTGGAACTGGCGTCCCGCCGGTTTGTTAATGCTCAACCGGCGGGACG
>JAYVTJ010000799.1:0-4786 GCA_043774415.1 Fimbriiglobus sp.
TCGGGCGGGAATCAGGGATCTTCGCGGGATCGGTCGGCCACGTGAAACGAGGGGAGCGGGATACTTCCTTCGTGGGTCACGCGGGGCCAAGCCGCTGAATCACTGAGGCCGGGGAGTCATAAGCTCCTCGGCATCGCTATTTGAACGGCCAGCGGGGAACCTGCTGGAGAGGACGCAGCATCGTCAGCCTGTTCGTGTTCGTATACAGGGGGTGTTGTTCGTCCGGAGGAATTGGCAGTCGCCCTTCCTGGAGGGCAAGTTTGGCAACGACTTGAAGGCCGTTCGCACGGCGATGGCGAAGGTGGCGAAAAGATACTCGCCAGTGGAGATGGCCGACCAGGCTTACCCGATCTACGAGAAGTTCCGACCCGCGATCTCCGGTGGGGTAAAGGGTTGGGGGGCGAAAGGCATCCTGGACTTGGAACTCATCGGCCGGCTGAAGAAGTCAAAGCCGGCAGGGGGGGACCGGACGGAAGCTACAGGAGTAACCCGTGTACGCCTTTCCGGAGAGTGAGCCATCTGCGGAAGAACACGCATAAATCGAAATCGTCGCCGAGCACATCGCCGACGGATCGGAATACGACCCCGATGGGCGGGCGTAACGCAACTGATTTTGACCCCGTTTCCGCCGAGAGCCGCCGTGGAATATTTCCCCAAGCAGCTCGAAGCTGTGACGGCGCCCATCGGCCCGATCCTCGTGCTTGCGGGGCCCGGCGCCGGCAAAACGCGGTGCCTCACGGGCCGCATCGGCCACCTGATCGCCGCGCACGGGGCAATACCGCGCCGCATTTGCGCCATCACCTTCACGAACAAGGCCGCGCACGAAATCGCATCGCGACTCCGCGTTCTGCACGGCACGCTCTCCGAGGAATTGGCGCTCGGCACCATCCATTCGCTCTGCTTGAAGATCCTCCGGCCCCACGCTCGGATGGCCGGCCTCGTCGCCGGCTTCGGCGTCGCCGACGACGAGGCCCGCAACCTCGTCCTGAAACGGTTGCGGGTGGGGCAGAAGCGATGGAGCACCCTCCTCGCCAACTTCAGCAAACGGCGATTCGGCCTCGCCCAACTCAATGATGAGGACGAGCGCCTTTACCACCGCTACGCGAAAGAACTGCGGACGGCCCGCCTCATCGACTTCGATGAAATCCTCATCCTGACTCGCAAGCTCTTCGACTCGGACGGCTCGATCGGCGCCGACATCCGCAGCCGGTGGGACCACGTCCTCGTGGACGAATGCCAGGATCTCGATCCCACGCAGTACGGAATCATCGCCCGCATGGCTGCGGGGCACCGCAGCCTCTTCTTCGTGGGCGACGACGAGCAGTCGATCTTTTCGTGGCGCGGGGCGGATCCGAAGATCATCCGGACATTCATGGACGACTTCGGCATCGCGGCCCCCATTCTCCTCGACCGGAATTGCCGCTGCACGAAGGCGATTTTCGAGACGGCGCGCCGGATTCTCCCTCCGGACACACTTTTCACCTGCCGGGACATCGAGGCGACGCGGGAGTCGGCGTTCGCGGTGCAAGCGGTCGGGCACCCCGATGCCGAGGCCGAATTCCTCTGGATCGTCGAGCACCTGATCGAGGACCGGCTCGCGCACGGTTGCCGGTACGGCGACTACGCCCTGCTCTACCGAACGCACGAAAAGGGCCGTCTGCTGGAAACCGCACTGATCTCGGCGGGCATCCCCTGCCGCCTCAGCCGGGGGCGGTCGATGGCCGAAAACGCCATCGTCGCCCAGGTGGCCGCGTCGTTTCGGGTCATCGTCGCCCCCCGTTCGGAGCTCGCCTTCGAGCGGCTTGCGGAACTGGTTCTGAGCGAGAAAGTCGTCCGGCTCCTCGCGGCGGGCAGCGCATCCGATTTGGAAACCACCTTTCGGCGCTACATCGGCGACCCGACCAAGAACGACCGCACGCCCATCCGGGCCTTCCTCTACCGCGTCGACAATCTCCGGGCTCTCCCGAACACCCACCTATCCGCCGATCGGCTCCTGGAGGCCATCCTCGCTCAAGGGATCGGCCAGCGGCCTTCGCCGCTCGACGACATCCTCCCGCGACTCGCCGATCCGGCCGAGAACGGGAACGCCCTCGCATTGTCGGCGCGATTGGAGCAGGCTGTAAAAGAGAGTCGCCGGGTGTTTGTCGGCGGTCGGACTGGGTTGGGAATCGCCGTGCGCCAACTGCTGCAGCAGGCGCTTCCGCGCCTCGATGTCGCGGAATTGGATTCTGGCGAAACATCCGAACCGGGCGATTGGGTCTTTGAACTTCCCGAAGCAGACGGCGATCCGGACGATCATCCTGCTTTTCCCACGGCCTACCAAACTTGCATCCTCGACCTCTTCGCGGCGCTCCAGGTCTACGAGTGCCGCCACGCCGAGCCGCTGTTCCGGGAGTACGTCGCGTTCGACACCGAGACGACCGAACTCGACCGGACTCTGTGCGAAGTGATCGAACTGGCGGCGGTGCGCGTCCGAAACGGCGTCATCGTCGATGAGTTCCACCGCTTGATCGCCGGCTCCCGCCCCATCGCGCCGGGCGCGACCGACACCCACGGCTACACCGATGCGGATCTCGTAGGGCAACCGGCCCTCGCGGCCGTCTGGCCCGCCTTCCGCGCGTTCGTCGGAGACGCGCTCCTCATCGCGCACAACGGCTACGAATACGATGTGCCGATCTTGAAGCGACTCACGGCTCCGTGGAACGGATTCGACGGGCTGTCCCACTACGATTCACTGCCCTTCGCCCGCTACGTGATCCGGGAGGGCAGTCTGAAACTGGCGGACCTCGCCGAGCGCTTCGGGATTCCCACGGGACGCAGTCACCGGGCCCTCGACGATTGCCGCTGCCTCGCGGCGGTCTTCGAGCGCCTCCAAGCCGAACACCTGCGCAACGCCCGCAAAGCGGCGCAGTCCCAGCGACTCGATGCCTTCGCCATGGCCATCGCCCTCGCGGGGCCCGTGCCCACGGAGGGGATCTCGGCCGAGGTTTTCCGCAAAGGCGCGATCCGGGCGCTCGGAAAGTTTTCATCGGCCCTCGATTGCTACGATCAGGAGTTGGCCCGGTCGGCAATCGCCGGCCCAATCCTAACCGAGGTCATCGATCGGCTCGGCGGTAAGGACTTGATGGACAGGCTGCGGAAGGATCGAACGGCCGAAGATTGGCATCCGGCCGAAGTGGACTGGCTCCGCGGGATGGTCGCGCTCGCGGAGACGGGCGACCTCGAAACGAGCATCCACCAGTTCCTCGACCGATTGTCGCTTTCGCGGACCGCCGGGGCCGACGTCGATCCGGATCGCGTGTCGCTGCTCACTTTCCACGCGACGAAGGGTCTCGAATTTTCGCGGGTGTATGTCACCGGAGTCGAGGATTCGCAACTGCCGGGGTGCCGGGCGCTGGATCAGAACTCAGTCGACGAGATCCACGAGGCCCGGCGCTTGCTCTACGTGGCCATGACGAGGGCGAAGGACCGCCTGTGCCTCACGTTCAGCGGCGCTCAGGCTCATCGCCTGCACGGTGGCACTCGATTCCTCGCGGACTTGGGACTTCTTCAAGGAATTATCGAAGGCAACGCCGACGGTTGACAAAGCGTCATGTCGCGTCCCCGTCCCGCGCTGCCCGAATCAATTTCGGCCTCACCGAGCCGAGCCAAGGAAGAGTAGGAGTTCTGCGATTCACCCCACCGCCGCGGCCACTTCCGCCGCGAGCTTCCCGTCCGCACCTTTCGCGTAGTGTGCGCTCATGCTCGCGTGTGAGTGCCCCAGGGCGGCCCGCACGTGTTCGAGGCTGAACTGCTCCCGCAGTTCAGCGCCCTTGAGATGGCGGAGCTGGTAGGGCGTCCAACTGGGCACTCCGGCGTTCTCGCATGCCTTCGCCACGGCCTTCCCGATACCGTTCGACGTAAACCGCTCGCCGGGTACCCGCATCGGCCGAGCGCTCTTCCGGCACTCCTGCGACGGTTGCACTTTCGACTTCCGCCCGGCTCGTATGGCGGCGAACTTCTCGTCGCGCTGCCGGCGGGGCGAGAAGAGCGGTTCGGCCTCGCCGATCGTCCGCCCTTCGAGGTAGAGGCCGAGGATCGCCCGCGCGGCGGCGCCGAGAGTCACCGAGCGTCCGCGTCCCCGGTGAGTGTTCTTGTTCTTCTTCGGTCGATAGATCCAGAGTGCCCCCGTCCGGTCGATTTGTCGAGGGTCATCCGGCAGACTTCCGACGGTCGCATCCCCGTCACGCGAATCAACTCGATGATCGTGCGGACGTGGGGCTTGAGGAAGGGCAGTACGGCGACGACGTGCTGCGGATCCGCAGGCGCTATCCGGTCGGGCTCGGGCGCTTCGCAGTGCCCGCGGCGGAGCGGGGCGAGCGCCTTCAAGGCCTGGTAGACCGAAGCCGGGGCGAGTTCTTCACCGACCGCCCAGCGGATCGCCCGGACGATCTTCCCGACTTGCTTGTTGACGTAGGGTCTCGACCAGCCTTTTTGCAGGAAAGCCTCGCGGACAGCGGCGAGCTTCTTCGGCCCGAAGTCCACGACAGCGTCTGCACCGTAGTGCTGGCGAGCGATCTTCAGCGCGGATTTGATCGCTTCCAACTCCGACCCGGGCCCGTAATAGCCCGCGGCGTGGCGCAGATAGATCGCGGCCACTTCCCCACGGTAGTGCGTCACCTCACGAGTTATTTGCTGCAGTTCGTAGCATGATCCCCACAGGAGGTGGGGCATGGACACGAAGCGTCACAAAAAGCATGCG
Organism: Fimbriiglobus sp.; assembly: GCA_043774415.1. GTDB lineage: Bacteria > Planctomycetota > Planctomycetia > Gemmatales > Gemmataceae > JALHQU01. Next base: position 4,742 of record JAYVTJ010000799.1, read on the forward strand.
GTGCGGCTGACGGACGGCCAGCGGGCCGATCTGGAGGGGCGGTTC
>JAYVTJ010000800.1:0-4874 GCA_043774415.1 Fimbriiglobus sp.
CTCTGTCCGGCGATTTGCAACTCTGTCCGGCGATTTGCAACTCTGTCCGGCGCTGGGTGGGAGGAAAGTGCCGGACAGACGTAACCGTCGCACGCCACCGCAACAGCACTAACGCGCGGCGAGTTCGATCTTGAAATCGAAGGTGTGATCCTGCCCGGCCTTCACTTCGCGCTCGAGTCCCGAAAGGTCGGGCCGGCGGAGCGCGGCGGGGAAGGCCTGCGCCCACTCGGAGCCGTACCAGTCGGTGGGGTCGGCGAGGGCGATGCGGTACCAGCCGGGGGCGATGGCCTTGGCCCCCTCCGCGAGCTGATAGGTGCCTTCGGGGGTCACGGTGGCCGTGTGCATCTTGCCGGTGCAGCCGCGGTCGGCGTTCGGCACGAAGACCACGAGGCCGCCGGCCAAGGCGCGGTTCTGGAAGGTCACTTCGCCGCGCACCACGCCGGCTTCGGCGGTCGCCGCTTTGCGGCAGCCGGCCGGCGCGAGGGCCAGCGCCGCGGCCGCGGCCGTCAGGAATACCAGCGCGACGATCCGCTTCATGCTGCATCCGGCCGGGGGCGGGGGACTCACCCCGTATCCATCGGCCTTCGGCGCGGGCGGACTCGACCGGAAATTCGCCCGCCGCTCAGTACTGCAGGCTCAGGCGCGGGAGGGGCTTCGCACCGCGGTTGTGCAGCCACCAGCGGCCGAGCATCGCGGCGAAGGCGATCGCGTGCAGCGCGAGGGCCGCGTTGAGCGGCGTCGTCCCCTGCAGTTGGTAGCGCGCCAGTTCCGCGCCCATCATCACGGTCAACTTCTGCTTCTTCGGCGTCACATCGGCCTCTTCGATCTGCTTCGCGTAGACGTCGGTCACCTTCTGCTTCACGGCCGTTTCGAGCCCGAAGCCGCGCCACGTTTGAATGAGCAGCAGGGCGAGCAGCAGCCCCGTGAGGACGGTCTGCGAGGCGAAGCGCTGCGGCCAGATCGACGGCACCCACGCCAGCGGACCGGGCAAGTTGGTCGTGGTCGGATTCCGGAGGGCGCGATCGAGCACGCCGAGGAAGAGGGCGATGAACAGCAGGGGGAAGTAGGCGAGGAGCCAGCGGTTTCCGGTGACGTTGTCCTCGAAGTACTTTTCGTCGAGGAGGAGATCTTCGGGGAGCGTGTTCGTGGAGATGTAGCCGACGGCGGCGTACCAAGGCGACTGCGAGTAGACGCGCGTGCCGCCGGGGTAGGTGCCGATCCAGTTGAAGAGCGTGAGGACGAGGACGCCGGCGAGGCAGGCCACGGGGATCCAGTCGAGCCAGACGGGGCTGAGGACGACGCTGCAGCGGCCGGGGTCGCTCTCGGCGACCGGCGCGCTCGGCATCGGGGCCAGCGGCGGCGGGGGCGCGACGGCGGCGGGGCTGAGGCCGGGCGGCGGGGCGATCGGTTCGCTCATCGGGGTCCTTCCTGGAGTGGGCGGCGGTTCGGCGGGCGCGGTTGGCGCGATGGTCGGGAGTCCGCCCGTCGGGGCGACGCTCGGCGCGTACGCGGCGGGCACGGCGATCGGCTTGCCGCACTTCGGGCAGGGGGTGTCGCGGCCGGCCGCGTCGGGCGGCAGTTCGACGGATGCGTAGCAATTCGGGCAGAGCTGCCGGATCACGGGGATGGTCCGTTCGGGGGTGCGATGCGATGGGTTCAGAATATGGAGAGACGCGGGGACGGTTCACTTCCGATAAGCGGTCGCCCGGACGACCCCGCCCTTGAGGGCGGGGCGAACGCGGGCGGATACCGTCCACTGATCCTCACTTCTCCGTCGGCAGTCCCGCCGCCGTCCATGCGGCCCAGCCGCCGTCCATGCTGAGCACGTCGGTGTAGCCCATTTTTTGCAGGGTCTCGGCCGCGAGGGCGCTGCGGAAGCCGCCGCCGCACATCAGCACGATCGGCGCCGCCGGATCGGGGAACTTCGTCTCGATGTCGCGCTCGATCACGCCCTTCGAAATGTGGATCGCCCCGGCGGCGTGCCCCGCGGCGTACTCGCTCTCCTCGCGGACATCGACGAGCGCGAACGCCGCGCCGGCGGCCCGCTTTGCAGCGACGTCGGCGACGGTGCATTCGCGGACGCGCGCTTTGGCGTCGCCGGCGATCTTCAAGAAGCCGGGGGTGTGGGCCTTGGCCATCGGGTTCATCCTCAGTCGGTGTGCGGTGCGAACGGGGGAGTTTTATTGGGGTCCGGATCGGTTGTCTCAAGCCGCCCGAATCCGCCGGCGCGTCCCAGTGTCTAAAAGATCAACTTCTCGAAGAGCACCTTCCCCTCGAAGTGATCGCTCATGCGTCCGCGGAACTCCTCCGGGAAGCGGTCGTCGATCCGCAGCAGTTCGAAGTGCTCCGGCGGCTTGCGGGTCATCAGGTGCTTCGCGCCGCGCTCGTCGATGGGGTTGTCGCGCAGGTCGAGTTCGACGAGGTTCCGCCAGAACTTCGCGCGGCTCAAGTAGCGCACGCCCCGGTTGTCGCAGGTCATGCGCCGGAGCCGCAGCACGCGGAGGTCCGCCAGGTGCTCGGCCTTCGCCAGCGATTGGAAGGCCTGCGCCGGGAGGGTCGATTTGCAGAGGTCGAGCACGGCGAGCTTGGGTGCCCGCAGGCTGTTCGCGATGTGCCCGGGGTCTTTCCGGCTGAGGTTCACGGTGTCGAGTTTCAGCGCGCGCAACTGCGGCCAGCAGTCGGGGTAGCCCAGGAAACTCAGCCCGTGCGCCCCCGGCTCGGCATCGGTGATCGCGAGTTCGCCGAGGGTTTCCCATCTCCGCGCCGTGAGGAACTCCGAGAAGTTGTCGCCGCCGAAGCCCATCGAGCGCAGCCGCAGCGCCTCGAGTTTTTCCAGGCCGACGTGGAACGCTTCGAGGAAGTCTTCGAAGTAGCTGGCGTCGCCGCCGAAGGCCTGGGCGAGTTCGAGCGTCCGCAGTCCGTCGCCGACGGAGGAGCGCAGCAGCCGCTCCAGGACGGTGGGCATCGCGGCGCTGACGGAACTGCCGAAGCGGAGCGTGTGGAGGCCGGCGCTGCCGGGGGAGGCGAGGAGTTCGCGCATCGCTTCGATGGGGGCGCCGATCCCCTCGAAGTCGATTTCGCGGATGCGCGGGAGCCACGGGCTGGCGGCGAACTCCTGCCACTGATCGAGCGTGGCGCCGTAGAGGCCGAGGCGCTGGACCGGCTGCTCGGCGAGCAGCGCGGGCATCCGGAATTGCAGCGCGCGGAGCTGCGGCGCTTGGACGCGGTAGCCGAAGCCGCGGCGGAATGGCTCCTTGATGTCCCAGTGGAGGCCGAGATCGCCGCTGAGCCGCGGCAGTCCGTGTACGAGTTCCGGGGAGCTGTCCCATTCGCCCTGCGTGCGCCGCAGCGCGGCCGACTGCGGATCCCACTCGGGCAGTGCCGCCAGTGCGATCTGCGCCCGGATGAAGCGCGCCGGCGCCGGCTCGCCCTGCTCGTCGAGCCAGTCGGCATAGACGAGCCGGGGGAGGTCGTCGTCGGGATCGGCGAGTACCGCCGCGATCAGCGCTTCGCGTTCGGCCATGGACCGGCACCCGGGGCGGCAGATTTCCGGATCACCCGGTGAATTTATCGGCCGGCGCCACTTCGAGACAAGTGCAGCGTGCACCGGTGCGGTGACGGCTCCACGTCGATCGGAAGCCCCGGATGGCGAGGATCGCGCCGGCGAGCGCCACGGCGGCGGTCGAAATGATCAGAGACGGTTCGAAGCGGAGCCCCGATCCCGCCGTGATCGCGACTTCGAACACGGCCGCGAGGATGAAGGCCACCCCGAGCCAGGCGAACCTCCGACGGCTGAAATTTGCCACGGTCACTCCGTCGCCCCGAGTTCTGTTGCGAATTCGGATGCGCCAACGACGAATGCGGAACCGATGCCCGCGCCCTCCCGATTTCGCGGTCGGGGTCAGTCGCAAGGAATTGGAGCGGTCGGCCTCCGCAAACGATCCTCAGCGCGGGATCCGCGGTCGTGTGGCATCGTGCGGATCGCCGGGTGGATCGTGCAGATCGCAGCGGAGGCGCCGGGGTGCTCCGGGCAGCGAGTGCCGCGAAAGCCCTCCGAGGAAGGGTTTCGACGGTGGGCCGCGCTCGGCACACCCGTTGCGTTATCCGACGGGCGAAGTCCGCGGCGATTCCGTCCCGGACCCACTCCCAGGAGACTGCAATGTTCTCGAAGATCCGCCTGCTGCACGCCGCGATCGCCCTGTTCGCCCTCGTGACACTCACCGCCGTCTGGGCGGACGACGTCAAGCCGACCGACGCGGGCAAGGCGGCCGATTTCAAATCCAAGAAGATCGAGATGAAGGACAAGGACCGAGTCGCCTACACGATCGCCTTCGAAGCGGGCAAGGAGTTCGAAGCGACCACCGACGGCCCGAAGGAGACGGACGTGCATCTCTTCGTCTTCGACGAGGCGGGCCAAGAAGTCGGCAAGGACGACACGACCGGTCCGAAGTGCTCGGTGAAGGTCACGCCGGCGAAGGCCGGCACCTACAAGTTCCTGATCGAAAACGCCAAAGGGGACAACACCGTCACCTTCGATGTGAAAGTCGCGAAGTGATTTCGATCCGCACGCGGCCTTCTTTCCCCTCCGGGTCTCGTCCCATGGACGGCGACATCAATCCGAACCTCGGCGCCGAACCGGAGCCGGGAGCCGAGCCGGAGGAAGCCGGGGGCTGGAGCAACCCCCCGTTCGCGCTCCGCGTCGCCCTGGTCGCGCTCGTCTGCACGGCGCCGGGCATCCTGACGGCGCTGATGGTCAACCTCGCAATCGGTTTCACCGGGCACACGGCCATCGTCGCGACGACGGGGGCTGTGCTCTCCGCGTTCTGCGGCGGGTGGCTGGAAGCGACGGGATGACCGGCGAGAAAGGGTGTGCC
>JAYVTJ010000801.1:0-2873 GCA_043774415.1 Fimbriiglobus sp.
CTGGCTTTCGTTTCCTGACAGTCGGTATCCGGCTGTCGAAGACCGCCGGATACCTTAGAGCCCGGAAGCGATTATACGTTGGGTCGGAAGGTGCTCTCGCACTCTTCGCAATAGGCTCTCAGACCACTTTTCATGAAGATTGGGAACGCGAGCAGACCTAGATCGCACGTCAAAACGGAAAACAGTAAGTATGGAACCACGGTCCGTTGCTTTCCTCCTTCAACGATCTCTTTCGGCTTGCGAGAATCGAAGTGCGGACACCTTTGAACAATCTTGTTGAAAGTGCGATTCGCGCCCCAATTTGCCATCAGAAGTCTCCAGCCAGAGGAAGTCATTTGACACTGAACGGGGTCGCAGATGCAGTGCGACCCCTCCGGGGTCGAAACCCAATCGTGCGAGTCCGGTGGTCTTCGACCACCGGCTAATATCTGCGATCCCTCCGGGATCAAAACATCAAACACCCGCTGTATCTGCGATCCCTCCGGGATCAAAACAAAGCTCGATCCCCTCGCATGGCAAGGCAAACGCATCACACCGAGTTGAGGGTTTGCTCCGCCTTACGCCGCAGTTGTCCGCACGCCGCATCGATCTCGGAACCCTTGCGCTTCCGCACCTTCACGCTCACCCCGGCCTTCTCGAGTTCCGCGATGAACCCGTTCAAATCCAAGTCGCTCGGCCGGCGATACTGCAATCCTTCAACGTCGTTCCACGGGATGAGATTGACGTGAGCCTTGCGCCGGCGGAGCAGCCCCGCGAGCTGCCTTCCGTGGATCGCCCCATCGTTCAGCTTCCCGAGTACGACGTATTCGTACGTCACCTGCCGGCCGGTCTTCTCGAAGAAGTAGTCGGCGGCCGCGAGGATCTCCGGGATGCCGGTCTTGTCGTTGGTCGGCACGATCTGCGTCCGCAGGGCGTCGTTGGGGGCGTGCAGCGACACCGCCAGATGGTACTGCTTCCCGAGGTCGGCGAGCTGGCGAATCTTCGCGGGCAGGCCGACCGTGGAGATCGTGACGTGGCGCTGGCCGATGCCGAGGCCCTCCTTGTCTCCGGCGATGGCGAGCGTGTCAATCAGGCTGTCGAGGTTGGCGAGCGGTTCGCCCATGCCCATGACGACGATGTGCGTGAGGCGTTCGTCCGGGAGTGTGAGGTTCCGCAGCAGGATCAACTGCTCGAGCATTTCGCCGACGGTGAGATTGCGCGCGACGCCTTCGAGTCCGCTGGCGCAGAAGACGCAGCCCATCCCGCAGCCGACCTGCGTGCTGATGCAGGCCGTGTGCCGATTCTCGTCCTGGATGAGCACGCATTCGACCAGCTTGTCGTCGTGCAGCCGCAGTAGGAGTTTGTGCGTGCGATCCCCGGCGACGAGGTGCTTGTCGATCCGCGTCGAGAAGATCGTGAAGCTCTTCGCGAGGTCATCGCGCAGCCCCTTCGGCAGGTCGGACATCGTCTCGAACGTGGAAGCTCGCCCTTGGAGGATCCAGCGGCGGATCTGCCGCGCGCGCATCGGCGGCTGCCCGCGTTCGGCGAGCCACTCCTTCACGGCGTCCAAGGAAAGATCGAGCAGCGCCGGCAGGCGCGGCGGGGCATTGGGACCGGCGGTCGGCAGCGGAATGGCGGGAATCATGGGGCTATCTTACCCGCTGCGGAATGGTCAAGGAGGTCTGTTGCGAGAATTGCCCGCCATGGAATACAACAAGAGCGTTCGATCCGAAATGCGGAGCGCGAATGCCTCGGGAATCCGATCTCCGCCAGGTCGATGCGATCTGCCGGCAGTACCGGATGAGTGCCGATCGGGAACGCCACTTCCGGCGATTGCTCCACGAACTCAAATCGCTCGGTGAAAAGGGGTCGGCCAATGATCGGGGCGATTTCACCCGGGATGAATTGGACAGCTCGGCATTGGAATTCATGACCGGCAATTGAGGCGACGATGGCGACCGCAGTCGACTACCGAGGAACGGCTCCCATCACCCGCGATGATATCCGGGGGCTGCGCCCGTATCTTTCGCAGCTCCTCGGCGAGCCTTTCTTGTTCGCCCGCGAAAGCTACGGCGAGGAACTGACCCTCCACTTCGGTCGCGAAGTCGAGCTGCCTCCGTTCCGGGGTCGCCGTTCGACCGAAGGAACTCACATCCTGTTATGCCGCGCTTCGGGCTGGACGTGGAAATCGGCGGCGTGGGGGCTTTCCTTTCGGACGAAGAATTGCCCGGCACCGACTCGACGCCCGTGTCGCTCGGCGACTTGGAGACCCGCCCGCCGATTCCACCCGGCGAACGGATTGTGGGAATCGATGTCCGCGCGATCCGCAGCCTCGATTGGCCGGGCGGGATCGAACTCGGGCTCCGCTTCAGCGACGAGTCTATTCTGACGGTCACGCCGCGCCGCGACCCCGACGATCCCCTTTGCGACCTCGCCGACTGGGAATTGTTCACCCCTTACGACCGCTACATCAAAGCGGGACCGGGCATGCAGTGGGAGTATTCGCCGTCGAACTCGCCCAGTGCATCCGCGGTGCCCGACCTCGTTCCACGGTAGGCTACTCTTATAGCGCCAAATTCCAGAGGCATACTCTTGCATCCTTCGGGCTCGAGCCGCTGTCGCCCACCTTCCCAATATTCGTCCGACCGGATTGTTCCAGCTACTCCCTTCGTTCCTCACTCGGCTCCCCCGCCTTCATTCGTCGCAAGTCGTTGCGGGGACTGATCTACCGACCGGATCGTCGCCACGGCACCGATTCGTCCAATTCGTCCAATTGGTTCCAAGGTGGGGTGTCACACACTCCGGAGGAATAATCCCGAATACCAAACTCGAGAGGCGCACCCGCTTCGCAGGGTGTGCCTCTGGATTTTGGCATCGGGTTTCGGTTATGCTCC
>JAYVTJ010000802.1:0-6466 GCA_043774415.1 Fimbriiglobus sp.
CCTTCCGTGATTCGATACGCCGAGGATGGTACTCATGCGAATGCTGCTCACACTCCTACTCTTCGGTTCGACGGGCGTCGCGGCTCCCGTTCCGAAGGAACTCAAGCGCGATCCGTTCGTCGGGAAGTGGAATGTCAAGCAGACGTGCTACAACGGCGGGAAGACGGTCTGGGTAGAAGGATGCGTATTTTTGGATATCAGTGACAACTACGTTTTGACAACCTCGTTCGCAAAACCGGCCACGGATAGCTCGGGAGTTGTGGCGCTATCGTTGAACATAGCCTTTGCAATTGCTATCACATTTGACGGCAAGCCCATTCAGCTCCAGTTCGATCCTGCGCAAAAGGATATCGAATTCGGCACGACCGCAGGCAATCGGGCTCTTGTTGGCAAGTACAACCTCGAAGGAGATGCGCTGACAATATGTCTGAGTTTGCACGGATTTCCTCGGCCCTCAACGATTGAGGCCCGTGAAAATTCAATCGTTTGGACTCTCAATCGCGTCGCCAAGTAGACGAATCCTAGGATTGACAGATCCGAAATCCAACCTGTTGAATAAGGAGCACGGATGCTCGACACCCTGAATCGCACCATCGTCCAACCGCTGATCGCCGCGAAGCGCGGGAGCAAGCACCTCCGGTACCTCGCGGAACTCGAACGGACCCAATTCGATTCGCCGGAGCAAATCCGCGTGCGCCAACTGCGGATGCTCCAATCGCAACTCGCACACGCCTATGCCACAGTGCCCTATTATCAGCGAACCTGGAGCGCGGCGGGCATTCACCCGTCGGATGTGAAGTCGCTCGCCGATCTGGCGCACTTCCCGATTCTGCCGAAGGCCGACGTCCGCACCCGCGCAACCGAACTGCATTCGACAGCTTATGCGAATGCGAACGTGCGGACCAAGACCACCAGTGGTAGCACCGGCGTACCGCTGCGGATCGTGCTCGACGAGCGCGGCGCCCAGTGGAAGACCGCGTGTACCCTGCGCGCCGATGAGTGGTCGGGCTGGCGCCGCGGCCAGCGCGTCGCCAAAGTCTGGGGCAATCCCGAGTACCGCCACTTCGGCCTGCGCGGCCGACTGACCAACCACTTCGTCGATCGCGCCGTCTACCTCGACACCATCGGCCTCACCTCCGCGCGCATCGCCGAGTTCGCGGCGGCGCTCCGCCGGCACCGGCCGGGGATGCTCTTCGGCCACGCGCACTCGCTCTACCTGCTGGCGTGTGCGCTGAAGAAGTCGAAGATCGGCGACATCCGACCGAACGGGATCGTCAGCACGGCGATGCCGCTGCACGACTGGCAACGCGTTGTCATCGAGGAGGTCTTCGGGGTCCCCGCGACCAACCGCTACGGCTGCGAAGAGGTGAGCCTCATCGCGTGCCAATGCGAGCGCCACGCCGGACTGCACGTCGCGGCCGAGTCGGTCTACACGGAGGTGGACGGCAAGCCGACCGGAACCGGCAAACTGCTCGTCACCGATCTGAGCAACGCGGCGATGCCGCTGATTCGCTACGAAATCGGCGATGTGGTCACGCTCTCGGAAACGCCCTGCGCCTGCGGTCGGGGATTGCCGGTCATCGAAAGGGTCGAAGGCCGCGATGCCGATTTCGTCGTGACCCCGGCGGGCAGTTTGATCTCGGGAATCTCGCTCACGGAAAACTTCGCCCTGCACATCCGCGGCGCGGCCCAGGTGCAAATCGTGCAGGACACGACGACGCATCTGCTCGTCCGCCTCGTGAAGGACGATACCTTCTCCGACGCCAGCCACCGGCAGATGGAGAAGCTCGTCGAAGACACCTTCGGCCCGACAATGCGCTTCGACGTGGAGTTCCTCGACAGCATCCCGCAGGAGCCGAGCGGGAAGTACCGCTTCTGCATCTCGAAGGTCGCGCACGAATTCCTGAAGGGCCTCTCGGCATGAAGACCCCGACCGTCTCCATCTTGATGGCCGCGAAGAACTACGCCCGCTTCATCGGCGAAGCGATCGACTCCGCGCTCGCGCAGACCGCCGCCGATTGGGAACTCGTCATTGTCGACGACGGCAGCACCGACGACACCGGCACGGTCGTGCGCCCCTACCTCGCCGATGCGCGAATCCGCTACGTGCGCAGCGATTCCCTCGGCCAATCGCGCGCGAAGAATCTCGGCACCGGCTTCGCCCGCGGCGAATTCATCGCCTTCCTCGACGCCGACGATGCCTGGTTCCCGACGAAGCTCGAGAAGCAACTGGCGCTGATGCGGGAGCATCCGCAAGTCGGCGTGACTTACACCCAGCGCGAGCTGATCGACGAAGCCGGGGCGAGTCTCGGCTTCCGCAACGAAGCGCTGCCGGGCGGCCGCATCCTCTCGACGATGTTCCTGCAGAACTTCGTCTGCTTCTCGTCGGCGCTGGTCCGGCGCGAAGTCTTCGAGACCGTCGGCGTCTTCGACCCCGCGCTCGATCTGTCCATCGACTACGACCTCTGGCTGCGGGCCGCGCCGCACTTCGAATTCCGGCCCATCGACGAAGTGCTCGTGAAGTACCGCACGGGCCACGGCAACCTCTCGAAGAAGCTCGCCGACCGCGTGGCCACGGCCATCGGCATCATGGATCGCGCCGTGCGGCGGAATGCGGAACTCCCGCCGCGCACCGTCGCGGAGGGGTACGTTTCGACCTGCCAAACGCTCGGGTATGTGCTGCGGAGTTCGGAGCCGTGCACGGCCGCGACATGGTACGCCAGTGCGCTGAAGTGGCCGAGCGGCCGGCGGGCATCGCTGAAGGGATTGGCCGCGTGCGGCCTGCGCTGGATGAGCGGGAAGCGCGCGGCGGGGTCGGCGGAGAACGCGAGCGCGAACGGATGATGGTTTTCGTAGGGCGGGTGGAGTCTTCGCAACCCGCCGTTCACGTTTGCGAGACGGCGGGTTCCGAGGACTCCACCCGCCCTACGAAATCACTTCTTCAACCACCCCTGCTTTTCGAGCCATTCGCCGCAGCGATCGGGCCAATTGTTGCACGGGTGGCCCGTCTTGCGGAGGCCCCAGCCGTGGCCGCCGCTCGCGTAGGTGTGCAGCTCGCAGTTCACGCCCGCATCTTTCAATCCGAGTGCCAGCAGCAGGCTGCTGCGCACATCCACGGGATCGTCGAACGAGTGCGCCAGGAACATCGGCGGCGTCTCCTTCGTGATCGTCACGGTGTCCTTCAACCGGTTCTTCTTGTCGGTGAAGTAGGCCGGGTAGACGAGGATCGCGAAGTCGGGCCGCGCGGACGCCTCGTCCACTTTATCGATGGCCGGGTACTGCTCCACCTTGTGGTTGATTGCCGCGAGACCGGCCGCTTCGCCCCCCGCGGAGAAGCCGAGGATGCCGATGCGCTTCGGGTCGAGGCCCCACTCCTCCGCGTTGGCGCGCACCATCCGCACGGCGCGCTGGGCATCCTGCACGGCGGCTTCCGATTTGTTGCTTGGGTTGCGGAAGGGCACGCGGTACTTCAGCACGATGCCGGTGACGCCGAGGGTGTTGAGCCACTCGGCGACTTCGGTTCCTTCGAGGTCGTAGGCTAGGATGAAGTGCCCGCCGCCGGGGCAGATGACGATTGCGGCGCCAGTGTCCTTCTCCTTCGCCGGCTTGTAGATCGCCAGTGTCGGCGTGCTCACGTTGGCGAGTTTGATGAGCGGCTTGCCGCCGACGGGCGGGTCGGTGTCCTTCCAGAGGTTCGATTCCGCGGGGAGGTCCTTGGTTTCGCCCGGCGGCTTCGCGGGCCAGACGTTGACGGTCTTCCACGGTTCGGCGGCCGGGACGGAAGAAGCGCAGAGCGCGAGGGCGACGAGCGCGCGGAGCATGGCGAGTTCCTTTTGGTGAAGAGTGCGAAGCGGATAGAATGTACTCCCCGCCCTCTCTCCCGTCGAGGTTCCGCGCATGCGGTGGTCGCTGTTCGCCCTCCTCTTCGCGCTGCCGCTCCGCGCCGCCGAGGCGCCCGTCGATTTCGCCCGCGATGTCCAGCCGATCCTGTCGGAGAACTGCTACGCCTGCCACGGGCCGGACGCCAAGGCGCGCAAAGCCGAACTGCGCCTCGACACGGCCGACGGAGCGCTGCGCAAGAAGGATCCGGTGATCGCGCCGGGGAAGAGCGCCGATTCGGAGATCATCAAGCGGATCGCGTCGACCGAAGATGAAGACGCGATGCCGCCCGAGCACTTCAACAAGAAGGTGAGCCCTAAGCAGCTCGCGACGCTGAAAGCGTGGATCGACGGCGGCGCCGCCTGGGGCAAGCACTGGGCCTTCGTTCCGCCGGTCAAAGGCAAAGGTTCGATCGATGGCTTCATCCAAGCGCGCTTGACGAAGGAAGGGTTGAAGCCCTCTTCGGAAGCGAGCAAAGAAACGCTCCTGCGCCGCGTCACACTCGACCTCACCGGATTGCCGCCGAGTGCGGCGGAACGCGAGGCGTTCCTCAGAGACACTTCGCCCGAAGCCTATTCGAAACTCGTCGACCGGTTGCTCCAATCGCCGCGCTTCGGCGAGCGCATGGTCTGGGAGTGGCTCGAAGCGGCGCGCTACGCCGACAGCAACGGCTATCAGGGCGACGGCGAACGCACCATGTACCCCTGGCGCGATTGGGCCGTGCGCGCGTTCAACGACAACATGAAGTTCGACCAATTCACAATCGAACAGATCGCAGGGGATCTGCTGCCGAACGCGACCCCCGAACAGAAGCTGGCGACCGGCTTCCTGCGCAACCACGCCATCAACGGCGAGGGGGGCCGCATCCCCGAGGAGAACCGCGTCGATTACGTCATGGACATGGCCGAGACCGTCGGCACCGTCTGGCTCGGGCTGACCTTCAACTGCTGCCGCTGCCACGATCACAAGTTCGACCCGATCGCGCAGAAGGAGTACTACCGTCTCTTTGCCTTCTTCAACCAGACGCCCGTGAACGGCGGCGGCGGCGACCCTTTCACGGCCCCCACGATCAACTGGCCGACACCGGTGCAGAAGAAGGCTTACGAGACCGCAGAGGCGATGGTCGGCAAGTTGGCGCCGGGCGTGGGCGATGCGGAGAAGAAGCTCGCGGACAAGTTCAAAGACGCGCCGAAAGAGATCGCCGATGCGCTGAAAGTGGCGCCAGAGAAGCGGACCAAGGCGCAAATCGACGCGCTCGAAAAGAAGTACGGCGCGGAGAAGGAGTACGCGAAGCAACTCGCGGAACTCGGCAAGGCCGTCGAGGCCCGCGAGAGCGCCCGGCGGAGCATCCCGCGCGTCATGGTCATGGAAGACATGCCGAAGCCGCGCGACTCGTTCATCTACGAGAAAGGCCTCTACAACAAGCCCGGCGCGAAGGTGACGGCTCTCGTCCCCGCCGTGCTGCCTCCGCTGAAGGCGGACAAAGTCGATCGCCTGGCGCTCGCCGAGTGGCTCGTTTCCAAGGAGCATCCGCTGACTGCCCGCGTGACGGTCAACCGGGTCTGGCAGCAGTTCTTCGGTATCGGTCTCGTGAAGACGGCCGGCGACTTCGGCTCGCAGGGCGAACGGCCGACGCACCCGGAACTGCTCGATTGGCTCGCAGTCGAGTTCGTCGAATCGGGCTGGGATGTGAAGCGCCTCGTCAAGCTCATGGTGACGAGCACGACCTACCGTCAGAGTTCCAATGTGTCGAAGGAACTGCGCGAGCGCGACCCGGAGAATCGTTTGTTGGCGCGGGCTCCGCGCTATCGACTCCCGTCGTGGATGATTCGCGATGGGGCGCTCGCCGCGAGCGGGCTGCTCGTCGAGAAGCCGGGCGGCCCACCGGTGAAGCCGTACCAACCCGGCGGTGTCTGGGAGGAAGCGACCTTCGGCGGGAAGCAGTACACGCCCGACACTGGGGAGGGGCTGTACCGCCGCAGCGTCTACACCTTCTGGCGCCGCATCGTCGGCCCGACGATGTTCTTCGACGTATCGCCGCGGCAAGTCTGCTCGGTGAAGAGCAACCGGACGAACACGCCGCTGCACGCGCTGCTTACACTCAACGACATCCAGTTCGTCGAAGCCGGCCGCGCGCTCGCCGAGAAGGTGCTGCTGGTTCCCGATGGAAATGATGCGACGCGAATGGAGACGGCATTCCGCGCGATCCTCGTCCGGGCGCCGAAGCCGGCCGAAGCCGAAGTGCTAAATGGCGCCCTCCACCGCCTCCGCGGGCAGTACAAGAAGGAGCCGCAAGCCGCTAAGGATCTGCTCACCATCGGCGCGAGCAAACCGGATGCGAAGCTGGATGTCGCCGAGTTGGCGGCGTGGGCCGCGCTGTGCAACTTGATGTTCAATTTGGACGAAGCGCTGAGCAAGGAGTGATCGGAGCTGCGAGCCGGGTCGCGTGAGCGCCCGGAGTGCAAAATCGCTGGAGAAAACTCAAACCTCCACGCGCTTACGCAACGTGGCTCGCCCAATTCTCGACTTTTGTCGTCCACGTCACGGATGAAACACGGATGAAACACGGATAAGAATCATTTTTCGA
>JAYVTJ010000803.1:0-2248 GCA_043774415.1 Fimbriiglobus sp.
CCGATCATCCCGAACCGATGCAGCTCCCAACCGGTTCCCCATTCCCGTTCACCCAATACCGCCACGGTTCCCAGCGCGTACCCCCACCGCTCCGGCTCACGGATCGGTTCTCCGCGGCGCGGTTCAGCCAGCCGTAGAGCGTGGTCGTCCCCGGTTTGGGCGAATCCTCCGGCCAGAGTTCCGCGATCTCCTTCTGCGTCGTCGGAGCAGCGCAGGTTTCCAAAATCGCACGCACCGTCTTCCAGCTCTCCTCGAACGAACGGTCGCGCGGGTCGCCCGCCACGGCGAATTCGCCCGTCTCCGGATTCCACTCGTACGTCAGCCGGGCCGGCGTGCCGCGATGGCGCGACTGCGCATGGAGGGTCCGCAGATTGGCATCCTCCGGCGATTGGCCGACGCGCTCCAATTCGAGGGTCGTATCGACGTAGCCGAGGAGCGCGCCCGACCCGCGCGCGGAACTGCCGACCGCCGACGGGGCCTTCCGGGGATGGTGCAGCAGGAGAATACCGATCCCCATTTGCTGCAGTCGCGCGAGCGGGTGCAGCGCCGCCATCATCGCGGTCGAATCGAATTCGCAGCCGGTGGGCAAGAACGATGCGAGCGGGTCGATCACCAAAAGGTCGATTTTCATCTTGGCATTGATGACCGAGACGGTGTCGAGCAGGCTTCCCCAATCGTCCTTGTCGGGTGCGCCGTAGAAGGGTTGCGACAGCAGACCGACGTGCTTTCCGATCGGGCTAGCAGCGGATATGTCGGTAGGGCTGTGGCAAATCATTCTGGCACAACTCGGGCTGCCGCGTTTCGCAGGTCAGACCTCACCCCCCGGCCCCCTCTCCGAAGCGGAGAGGGGGTGACTCCGCATTCTTCTAGGTCATGCTCTGCGTGACGGACCCGTCACGCAGAGCGTGACCTACGAGCATCGCCCCTACCGGTTCCCCCTCTCCGCTTCGGAGAGGGGGTTAGGGGGTGAGGTCTGCGATCATCTGCCAGGAAGTTTTGCCAGACCCTGTCCTTAGCTTCCGCGCAACCGGCGCTTGACCCGCCGCGCCGGGCGCTTTACAGTCTTAGGTTACCCGCCAGAACTTTCCGGTTCGTCCGCCGATTGCCACCGACGGCCTCCCACCCTCCGCAGGTGCTCCCCATGCGCCGGTTCCTCGCCCGTGCCCTCACGTTCACCTTCGCCGCCGGTGCGGCGCTCGTCTACGCCCAGCAGCCGTCGGCGCCGATGCCCGCCCCGCGCATCAACACGATCTTCCCGATGGGCGGCCAGCTCGGCACCACCGTCGAACTCACCGTCTCCGGGTCGGACATCGACGAACCGACCGGCCTCGTCTTCTCGGCGCCCGAGATCAAATCGGAATTGATCGTGGCCCCGGAGCCGCCCGTCGATCCGAAGAAGCCGCCGGTGCCCAAGCCGAAGCGCGGCGGGCCGATCACGAGCGCGAAGTTCAAGGTGACGATCCCCGCGAGCGTCGCCCCGGCCACCTACGACTGCCGCCTCGTGAATAAGTCGGGCGTGAGCAACCCGCGCGCGTTTTGCGTCGGCGACAAACCGGAAGTCAACGAGAGCGACAAGCCGCACAACGATGTGCCCGACGCGCAGAAGGTCGAAATCGGCAGCGTCATCAACGGCGTGATCGCGAGCCAGACCGACGTCGATTACTACAGCTTCGCGGCGAAGGTCGGGCAGCGCGTGCTCGTCCACTGCTCCACATCGAGCATCGACAGCCGAGCGCGGACGCTCGTCGAAATCTTCGATACCGCCGGCAAGCGCGTCGGCCTGAACCGCAACTACAAGGAGAACGACGCCCTCGCCGACATCACCGCCGCGACCGAGGGCACCTACTCGGTGCGCGTCTCGGAGTTCGCCTACCAGGCCGCTTCGGCCGACTACTTCTACCGGCTCACCATCACGACCGCGCCGTGGATCGATTCGGTCTACCCCGCCGCGATCAACCCGACCGGCGCCACTCCCGTGACGATCTTCGGCCGCAACCTGCCGGGGGGGAAAGTCGTGGACGGCGCCACCGTCGATGGCCGGCCGCTCGAATCGCTGAACGTGACGATCACTCCCCCGCCCGGCGCGAGTGGACAACTCGCCTACCGCGGCTACATCCCGCCGTCGCAGGCGCTCCAAGATGCCTTCGAGTACAGCCTGAAGGGGTCCGGCGGCGTTTCGAACGTCGTCCCGATCTACCTAACCGACTCGAAAGTGATCCTTGAGAAGGAAGGCACCGCCGGGAACGAC
>JAYVTJ010000804.1:0-3060 GCA_043774415.1 Fimbriiglobus sp.
TGCGTTCGCCATTCTTCCGAGTCAGGACAAGCACTTGTGTTCCTCCTTGATGGTTCAGTTTTGAAGCATTTCCACTTCACCCGACAGCAGGTCGATGAAGTCGTCCCGATCCTCAGCGGACAGCTTCAGCAGTTCGATCCGCATGGCGTCCGCGATCCGCTCGTAGGCGGCGGCGCCCAACACGCTTGGCAAAGGTCTACCCGGAAGTCTTCCGGTTTCGTCCGCTTCCCGCAGAACGAGCAAGTCTTCCTCAGTCGAATCGCTCCATCCTGCGGAGCGTCCGGCAGCGGTTGAGTGCAGCCGTGATCTCCCGGGCTTCCGGCACCCGCGTTGTCTCGAAGATCGCGCTCCATGTTTTGGGGAATCCTTCCGCGTCTCGGGTCTTCACGATTCCGATGAGGAACACTGTGCGGTCGGGATCCTTCGGCGAATGGGGCCACCACTCGTAGGTCGCCTTCATGGGTGTGCCTCTCGGGGGTTAGATCGGAACGGTCGTTACGTCGAGGTCGTCGATGTCCACGGTGCCGTCCGCGTACCGGGTGATCTCGATGACCCGGCCGCCGATTCTGAAGTGCCGCGATTCCGGATCGGCCTCCGCAGCGACCGGCGGACGGGGCCACACCGCGTCGGCGAGCTTCACTTCGGCGGCGCCGAGGCTGTCGGCGAGATCGTCTTGGATCTTGCTGAGGCGTTCGAACTCCGCAGCCCGCTCGGTGTAGTCGTTGAGCAGTTCGACGATGCCGGGCTGCTTGGCCTCACCGCCGCACGGCGCGTGACTCGGCGACGCACAGCAGTCCGGATTGGAGCAGGGTGTGAACACGACGGGACGGCCCGTCAGACGGACCACATCGGCTCCGGGGAACATCCCCTGGATCGTCTTCAGCAATTCCGCTTCTTTCTCGCGCGTCATCATCGTTGCCCTTTCGTGGTGAGTTCGGCCGCGACCTTCGCGGCCTTCTTCTTCGTCGCCTTCATCCGCCGCTGCCGCTTCCGGCTTTCGGCAATTACACTTCCCGTCGATGCCGCCTTCCGGTCGGCGTCGACCAGTTCGGCACCGACCGCCAAGCGGATCGTCTGGCCGAGAATCCGGTAGCGCCGTCCGCAGCCTTCCCCGCTGGCGATGGCTTCGAGTCGCCCGTCTCGAATCCGCTGACGCACCGTCGGCTCTTCGATGTCGAGGACGGCCGCCGCGAACGCCGTGCGGTAGAGCTTGTCGGGGTGGACGTCGCGGAGGGTGGGGGTCATCGTCACTTCCCGTCCTCCGTGCGTGGCCCGGCCGGTGCCGAAGGCGAACCGCCCCCGGCGACGAAATCCAGCCGCTCGCCGCAGACGTAAATCCTCTTGCCGCGATTCGCAGGCATCAGAATCCCCCCGAGCGGCATTCGGCGGCGTAGGTGCCGGCCTTGCCGATCTTGACCCGGGGCGCGGCCGCTTCCGTGGCGGGCCGATCCGTCCAGCACTTCGGGCACACCCGGACGCCGAATCGCCGGCACTTCATCGTCGGTGGTCGGAATTCGAGCTTGCCGGGGCAGATGGCCGCGGCTTTGTGCCCCTTGAACATCCCGGCGCCGCACTTGCCGCACTCGATGAGCTTGAGCCGGTGACGACGGCCGGGGTTCTGCTTCACGAACTCGGCCCGCTCTTCCCGCGTGTAGCGGGAGATGTTCACCTTCGGGCGGGTCGTGCAAAAGGGGGTCGTCATGCGAGGCTCCGGTTGAGTGGTGCGAATGATACTCGTTTGAAAAAAACGCCATTGCCAATCCGTCTGGCAACTGCTGCAAGTCTGAAATGGCTGATTTATCAGTCGATTTCGGCGAAGTTGGCAATTGGGTCTGTCCAATTGCCAATCCGCTGGCAACTCCTATTTCGGCACGTCGCTTGCTACTTTCAGTCGATACCCGCCTTTGTTTTCATCTGGTAACTTGCCGGTCGCCTTCAGGTGTTTCACCGCCCGGTTAAAAGTTCCGTCCGTCTGGATGCACTCTTCGCCGGTCTCTTCTTCCACCTGCACCGACAACGCTGGCCCCGAAATCGCCGCACCGGGAGTGAGCTTGCCGAGTACCAGCAACATCGCGTCGGCGACCTTCTTGACCTCGGAGGATGCTTTTGGCTCCGGTGGCATCCTTGTCTCGACGACCGTCTCCTCGTCGCCCCGCGATGGCGACGGCACCAGAATGCAACCGGCGCTCCCCCGCGCCCGGTAGACGATCTGCAATTCGCAGGCGTCCGGGTCGAAGGACTTCACCCAGGCATCGAGTGCGGCGAACATCATGGCGGGCGTCATCGTTGGCGGGAGTTCGGTCGCCGGCATCGTTCATCCCTGAATCGGTTGGTGCTTCATCGTTGATGCAAATGTTGCCCGAGCGCTACTGTCCAAATTCGATCAGCGTCCCGCCGAGGATGCCGGGGGTGAGTCGCACCGACTCCCGGTGGAGGAACCACTTCATCGCGTCGGGCCCGGCCCGCACGACCACGGCGTCCGTCCGGCAGAAGGCCGCTTGCGGATGGAACTCCCCGGCCGTGAGGCGATCGACGATCTCCCAATTCTCGAAGGAGAGCATCAGCCCCCGCGTCGGGCCGGGCGGGAACTCGTCGAGGTAGTCGGCCCAGGCCCGAACGCCGGCGTCGGTCTGCGGGAAGTTGGGGGTGGTGCAGGTCACGATTGCACCGCCTTCCGCGCCGTGAGCATCGCGTCGGCGAGGGCGTAGGTTTCACGCGCAGCCTTTGCGAAGAAGTCGGGGCCGCTGTGCTGCTCGTAGGCCGCGTTGAGGACGGCGGCGGCGAAGTAGTCCCGGAGCGTCATCCCGGTTTGCTCCGGGA
Source organism: Fimbriiglobus sp. (assembly GCA_043774415.1). Classification (GTDB taxonomy): domain Bacteria; phylum Planctomycetota; class Planctomycetia; order Gemmatales; family Gemmataceae; genus JALHQU01. The sequence continues at coordinate 2,821 of JAYVTJ010000804.1, forward strand.
TCGTTCGGTTGCCGTCGGTGCGGTCTTCGGAGATGGGGCGGGCGAAAGCGTATTCGATGGTCATGGGTCGGTGTCCTTCGGCGCAGAGAGTCCCCCATCGGCGATGCGCCGTCGTCCGGTGGGGTGTTGGGGTCGGTCGGAGAGTCAGGTCGAGGCGAGAGCGAGGCGACCGGCTTCTTGTGCGGCTCGGAGCTTGTCCACTTCCGGCATCATTTCTTCCAGTTCGCTGGCCGAACACGC
>JAYVTJ010000805.1:0-3209 GCA_043774415.1 Fimbriiglobus sp.
TCCGCCGGCGGGAAACTCACGGGAGGGGCCTCGACCCCGCGTTGCTCCCCGACTTCGCATCGTCCGCCGATGCTCTGCAGGAGAGTGTCGCAGAGCACATCACGGCGCGCCGGTCCGGGAACATCATGGTGATCCCCTTCAGCGAACTCTGCCTGGGGGTCATGAAGGTCCTTTCGGGCTCGCCGCACTCCCACCACTGGGCACTCCGGCGCGCGAGTCAGATCGAGGCGGACCGGAGCATCCTCCTGGGGATCACCTACGAGATTTTCAAGAATCCCGACGAGTGGTCGCGATTCGGCATCCGCTGCTTCCTGAATCCCGAGCGCGACATCTGGGCGGCCGTGCGGTTCATCCGCCGGGTCAAGAAGACCAACGAGCGCGTCGTGCTGCTCGCGGTCAAGCCGTCGGAACCGACGGAGGCCCGCTGGAGTTCGAACACGCGCAATTACGTCTCCCACGTCGAGGATTACCTCCACGAGAACTTCAGCCGCGAATTCCTGCCCGTCGGCGGCGCCGATCGATTCCCGCAGCCCGACGATCCCTTCACGCTGGTGGTGGCCAGCCCGGTCCCCCATTCGGCGCTCTGCTCGGAATTGCAGAAGCTCTGCGGTCTCCCGGGCTGTCGCCGGGTGCTCGTCCCGCCGACTTGGCTCCGGGACTGGAAGCTCGATGCGGCGGCGCACCTCGGCGATGTGTGGTGGAAGACATTCGGCGCCATGCGGGTTTTCACGGTGGTGCCGGACGGCATTTTGAAATGGAGCGGCGCGGCGAATGAAGCCGGCCGATCGCTCCGGCGGACGGCCCCCAAAGATGTGCTCGAGCATTTCCAAGTCTTGGCGTACCGCGTCGCGCTGCAGGTCCAGCTCCGGATGAAGGGTCAGAAGGGCGTCGCCCACGACAAGACGTCATTCCGACTGCGCGAACTGGTATCCGAAGTCATCGTCGCGGATCATGCGAACGGAACCGCGGACAAAAACGACCCCGCCGCGCTCATGGTGGGGCTGGATGGCAACTTGTTCTACGAATGCGCCGTTGTCCAATTCGAAATCGGCCAGAGCGCGGAAGGAAGGAGCATCCTGTCCGCCTACGAATATTACCCTTCTGCGGATGCGCAGACCGCTTGACCCGCGCGGATCATCCGAGCTTCGCCCGCGCCTCGTCGAGGATCACTTTCGTCGCGGTGGCACCCACCCGCGTCACGCCGATGGCCCGCACCTCCAGCAGCTTCTCGTAGGTCCGCACGCCCCCGGCGGCTTTCACCTGCACGTGCGCAGGGCTGTGCTGCCGCATCAGCTTCAGATCCTCCACCGTGGCGCCGGTCTCGGCGTAGCCGGTGCTCGTCTTCACCCAGTCGGCGCGGAGTTCGCCGCAGATTCTGCACAGCTCGATCTTCTCGGCGTCTTTGAGGAATGCATTCTCGAAGATCACCTTCACCTTGGCCCCGGCGCGGTGGGCCACTTCGACGACTCCGGCGATGTCGTGCGCCACGTAGTTCCACTCGCCGCTCAGAACCTTGCCGATGTTCACGACCATGTCCAGTTCGGTGGCGCCGTCGGCGAGCGCCCGCTCCGATTCGTACACCTTCACGCCCGTCAGATGGCCGCCGTGGGGGAAGCCGATGGTCGTGCTGGCCTGCACGGTCGAGCCGGCGAGCAACTTCGAAGCGAACTTCACGGCGTACGGTTTGATGCAGACGGACGCGACGTCGTACTCGCGGGCCAGCAGGAGGCCGCGCTCGAGTTCGGCATCGGTGAGGATGGGTTGGAGCAGGGAGTGGTCGAACATCTTGGCGAGTTCGGCGAGCGTCGGTGCGAGCATGGGCGGTACCTTTTGCGCGGGGAGTTTTCGCTTATGATAGCGGGGTCGGCCCGAACTCCGGAGCAGCCCATGTCCGAACTCGTGCGGTTCTCCGTGTCGCTCGAAGGCGAACTCCTCGAGCGCTTCGACGCCTACTGCGTCGAGGGGCAGTACGCCACGCGCAGCGAAGCCATCCGCCAACTGCTGCGCGAGAAGCTGACGAAGGACGCTTGGGGCGCCGACGCAACCGATGTCGCCGCGAGCCTCACGCTCGTCTACGACCACCACCGCACGAAGCTCACCGACACGATGATCGAAATCCAGCACGCCCACTCGGCCTGCGTCGTCAGCAGTATGCACGTCCACCTCAACCACGACCTCTGCATGGAGCTGATCGCGCTGCGCGGGCCGGCGCCCGAACTCCAGAGCCTCGCGGCGGCGCTCAGCGGGCTGAAGGGCATCCATCAGGCGCAGCTCGTCATCGCCACGGCCGACAACCCCGGCAAGGCTCACGATCACCCGCATCCCCATCCGCACTGACCGCCGCGCAGAATCTTCCCAATGGAGTCTTGCAATCGGCGCCCGGCGCGGTTCTAGTGTCCTTCGGCTCGTTCACGCTCCCCGGCCTCACGGCCCGAATGCGGCCGCCGCATTCGCTTCACGAACCCCCGCGGAGGCGGGATCATGGGGATGGCCACGGACTTCTTCGACGCGACTTCTCCCAACTCGCGGGCCCGGCTCGCCGTCAGCGTCGAGCTGATGCGCGAACTCTCGCGCTACGCCGACCCGGACGAACTCTACGGCGTCTTCTCGAAGCGGATGAACCAGCTCTACCCGACCGCGCGCCAGCTCACCGTCAGCCGGCGCGGACTCGACCGCCCGCAGTTCCGCGTGCAGCGCTTCAACCTCTGGAAGCAGTCGGTCAACCCCTATCGCGAGTCGCAGAGCCTGCCGATCTTCGGCGGCGGCCTCATCGGAAGCCTGATCTACGAGGAGCAGCCGCGCGTCATCGACGACCTCGTACTGGACGACCGCGATCCCGCCCGCGAGTTCTTCGACGGCCAGCGCTCGCTGCTGGCGATCCCGCTCTTCGACGGCGGTCAGGCGACGACGATGGTGATCGTCTCCCGCGAGGAGGCATCGGCCTTCCCGCGCGAGCAGGTCCCCGACCTGGTCTGGATGACCAACCTGTTCGGCCGGGCGATGCAGTCCCAAGTCTTGTCGGCGCAGCTGCGTGAGGCGTACCAGAAGGCCGACTACGAGTTGCGCGTCATCGCCGAGATGCAGCGGACCCTGCTGCCGCCGTTCGTGCCCGAAGTCCCCGGCCTCGACCTGGCCGTCCACTACCGCACGGCCAGCCGCGCCGGCGGCGACTACTACGACTTCTTCCCGCTGCCCGACGGTAAGTTCGG
>JAYVTJ010000806.1:0-6998 GCA_043774415.1 Fimbriiglobus sp.
CAGCAAATGGGGGAAACGGACGGTTGCGACTGAGGATGAACGAAGAAACCGAAGTGATGAAACCGACTGCTACAGGATCGTTGAAGCGGCTGATTTCTAACGGTAATGAAGGTGTTTTGGGGTGTGTTGAGAAGGAAGAGGACAAACGAGAAGCAAAGCCACCTGCGAGACTCGAACTCGCGACCTACGCTTTACGAAAGCGTCGCTCTACCAACTGAGCTAAGGCGGCAACCCACTGTAAAAATACCGGGTCGTTCCGGACCGGCAAGGCCAAGTCTCTGCGCGGGCGAGCCGCACACCGACTACTTCACGTCGAGTTCGGCCGTGATCGCTTTGATCAGTTCGTCCGACTCCGGGGCGACGCCCGACTTGAACTTGCCGACGACTTCGCCCTTCTTATTGATGAGGAACTTCTCGAAGTTCCAGCCGATCTCCCCGGCGTACTTCGGGTTCGTCTCCTTCGACGTCAAGTAGGTGTAGAGCGGAGTCATCTCCTTGCCCTTCACCGAGACCTTGCCGAGCATCGGGAAGGTCACGCTGTATTTCGAGCTGCAGAACTTCACGATCTCTTCGTTCGTGCCCGGTTCCTGGGCGCCGAAGTCGTTCGCCGGGACGCCGATGACGACGAAGCCCTGCTTCTCGTACTTCTCGTAGATGGCTTGGAGGCCGGTGTACTGCTTCGTATAGCCGCACTTGCTGGCGACGTTGACGAGCAGCACGACCTTGCCCTTGTACTTCGACAGATCGACTTCTTTGCCGTCGATGCCGGCCATTTTGAACTCGAGGGGACCGGTCACTTTTTTCTCTCCTTCGGGTTTCTCGGCGGCGCGGCCCGCGCTGCCGACCAGTGCGACTGCGAACGCTGCGATCAGGAACGACTTCATCGGGCGAATCCTCGGTGTGTGCGGAAAAGCGAACAACTTCTGTTCTAGCAGACCGCCGCCCGAAGGGGTTTATTCAATTTCGGAATCGACCCCGCCCATCGCATCGGTATGATTCCGTCCACCCTTCCTCCGGAAACCACCGCCGTGATCCGCATCGGCATCGTCGGCATCGGCTTCATGGGCCGCATCCACTTCATCGCGTCGCAGAAGCTGACCGGCGCGCGGGTGAACGCCATCTGCAGCCGCGATCCCAAGAAGCTCGCGGGCGATTGGACTGCGACCCGCGGCAACTTCGGCCCGGAACCGGGACGCGTCGATCTCGCCGGGGTTGCGACGTACGACTCCTTCGATGCGATGCTGGCCGATCCGAATCTCGATCTCATCGACATCTGCAACACCACCACACACCATCCGGAAACCGCGATGCGCGCCCTCCGCGCTGGCAAGCATGTCCTCGTCGAGAAGGCCATCGCGCTGCTACCCGAAGAGGCCGACGAAATGCTGGCCGTCGCGAAGGAGACCCGCAAACTGCTGATGGTCGCCCATGTGCTGCCGTTCTTTCCGGAGTTCCGGTACGCGGCCGAGGCCGTCCGCAGTGGGAAGTCCGGCAAGCTGCTCGGTGCCCACTTCACGCGCGTGATCGCGAAACCCGATTGGTCGGCCGAGATCGGCGATGCCGCGGCCACCGGCGGCCCCGCCGTCGATCTCCACATCCACGACACCCACTTCATCGGTCTGCTCGCCGGGGTGCCGCAAGCGCTCTTCTCCGTCGGCCGCGAGGAGGGGGGTGCCGTGGACTACCTCAGCACGTCGTATCTGTACGGCTCCGGTGGCCCGGCCATCACCTGCAGCAGTGGGGCCATCGCCATGCCTGGCCGACCCTTCGTCCACGGCTTTGAAATCTTCTTGGAAGGGGCGACGCTGTCGCACAGTTCGGCCGGCGATCTGCCTCTCACGGTCTTCCCGAAGGAAGGTGGCTCATTCCGGCCCGAACTCCCCGGCAGTGGCGATCCACTCGCCGCATTCACGCTCGAACTGCAAGCGGCGGTCGATGGAGTGCGTACCGACATCGAAGCACCTTGGCTCAGTGCGAAACTGGCCCGCGATGCACTGATGCTCTGCTACAAGGAGATCGAATCGGTCCGCACTGGCCAAATCGTCACCTGCTGATGGCCCTGTCGTTTCAGTTTCAGTCATTAACGATACCCCCTCTGCTGAAACCACTGAAACGACTGAAATGACCGAAATGACTGAAACCAGCGGAGGGACACTTTCGGAACTCGTCCTCCTTTCCCAAATTAGCCATCTTCCGCAACCGGCAAACTCCTCGCAACCGCGCGGACTGGCAAGATCGGAAGAATAATCAAACTCCACCCGATGGGGTAACCTGGTCGATCTCAGGGGTACGCCGAACTTGCGGCCCTTGGAGAACTCGCCATGCGTCCCCCGCTCTCGCTTTCTCTCGGATTGCTCCTCCTCGCGAGCGCACTTTCCACCGGCTGTACGACCACGAAATACACGGCCTTCGCCCGGAGCATGACCCCCGTCGAGCAGAGCACCGTGTCGGCCCAAGCCCGGAACAAGGTCTACGCGTTCTTCATGAACGGCGCAGACGTGCTGGAACTCAACGGGTTCGAAGAATTGCAGGACGGCCTCATCTGCGCCGGCTATGCGAAACTCTACTATGCGCAGCAGATCGATCGCGAGTGGTACCGCCGCGAGCTGCACCGCCTGCACCGCGATGATCCGGACGCGCGCTTCATCCTCGTCGGCTACGGCTCGGCCGCCGATCCGCTGCAGGAACTCGCCTGCCAGGTGAGTCGCGAAGAGATCCCGCTCGATGCCGTGGTCTATATCGATCCGATCTGTGCGAAGGGCGATCTGACGCAGAATGTGCCGTACCGCGCCGTGATTTTGAAGTCGCACCACTGGCTCGGGGCGCCGCGGCTGAAGGCCCCCGAGACGGTGACCATCGACCGCGTCGGCCACATCGGCGTGCCCCGCCACCCGGCGACGGTGCAGTACTTCGTCGATCTGATGACCGAATCCGCGCTGAAGGTGCCGATCGCCGATCCGACGATCATCTGCCGGCCGGTGCTGAACGAGAAGCGGGCGATCCCTCGCCCCGCGGAGCCGCAGGAGATCAAGCCCCCGCCGCCGGGCTGGGAGTTTTTGTGCCCGAACGGGCGGTGAATAAGATGGAACGTAGCGCAGTAGGTCGGGGCAAGTCTTCGAGGCCAGACGTTTGCGTGTGCCGGACTCCAGCGGATCTCGATGATAGGAGATAAGCGGATGCGGGGACCCTGCTGGACGTTGAATAACGCTACTGAAGGAGTCGGACGAGCATTCCCACAGCACGAGAAAATGCGTGACGGCTACAACTACGATTCCCCCAATTCCGTGCACCGGTTGCCCTACGACGCACTCCCCGATTTCGAGCCCGACTTCGATACCGTTGTAATACACACGCAAGCCAAGCTTACAGACCTTCTCAGTTCGGCACCGATCAAGAATACCGGGTATCTCGTCAGCGAACGGTTTCGCACGCTGCTGCTCGAATTCGCTCTGCCGCAGCACCGTTTCTATCCCGTACCTGCGACTCATCGCGGCAAACTGATCGACGGGTACTTTTGGTTGCAGTTGCCGGAGCCGAAGCTGCCTTTGAGCGAAGCAATAACTGTCGAGGAAGCAGAATCCGTCATCGCGTCGGCGAGTGAGTTGGCGGCGCTCGATCTGCTTCGGTTGTATCGGCCTACGCGGTTCGGATATTGTTTTATCAGCGATCGTTTGCGACGAGCGATGGAGGCGAGAAAGATCACCGGAGTTCGATTCGGGACGGCAAAGCTATTCCGGTCAGGCAGCCTTCAGGAATAGTCATCGTCCTGAGCGCGCGGGCTTGCGCCGAATATCTATCGGGCGCAGAGTGATCTCGAACATCTGTCCGAATACGACCAAGAATCTCAACAATTGGTCGATGGAATACTCGGCGAAGGAACCGCACAGGATCAGCTTCAAAGCATCCGTCGTTATGCCGAGCAGTTTCGCAGCCTTCGGCATCGAAAGCTTCCGCTCGGTGATGGCCTGCTGGAGCTTCATCGTGAGCTTGGCCTTCTCAAGGTGGATTTCCGGGTCGGGCAAGCCGAGATCGGCGAAGACGTTGCCGCACGACTCGTAGATGAACCCTTCTTGTTCTTCAGGGCGGGTCTCCGGTTGCGCTCGCTTTTTCTTGGAGATAGCGGGCATTAGGCGACCTCGGCTTCCTTCAAACGAGTACGGATTCTGCCGATGTCGGCTTTCTCGGTTCGCCGTCCGCTCTTCGATTTCTTCTGGAAAACGTGCAGCACGTACACAACCTCTCCGAATTGTACCGTGTACACCGCTCGGAAAGTACCCTCTCGGGCATCGGCCCGAATTTCGACGACGCTCGCTCCACCGAAGCCTTTGAGAGGTTTGCTGCTGGCAGAGTGCATTCCTCGCTGCGCTTCGAAGAGCCCATACCCGAAATGGCGACGAATTTCGAGCGGACAAGCGGCCAAATCCCGATGGCTCGACCCGACAAATCGCAGAGGTTTGAGTTCGGGCTTCTCGACTTCCATCGGCTTCCTCCGAATCCCCTCGTCTGCGCGGCTTCCAATTCTTTCAATAGTCCCCATGAAACTCAAGCAGACGCCGGGCGATTTTCTCGTCGAAGAACTCACCGACGCCACGGCCGGTCCCACCGGAGGCTTCGCGCTCTACCGGCTCGACAAGACCGGCTGGACGACGCCCGACGCCCTCCAGATCATCGGTCGGAAGTGGAACGTCCCCTGGCAGAGGATCAACTACGGCGGCCTGAAAGACCGCCACGCGACCACCGTGCAGTACCTCACGATCTTCGGCGGTCCGCGCCGCGATCTCGAACTCGAACGGATCTATCTCACGTACCTCGGCCAAGTCCACGAACCCTACTCGTCGCGGGCTATCCGCGCCAACCGCTTCACGGTCGCCGTGCGTTCCCTCTCGACCGACGACGAAGCGCGGATCGCACTCGCCGCGGCGGAAGTGGAGCGCGCGGGCTATCCGAATTACTTCGACGACCAACGCTTCGGCTCGGTGACACCCGATGGTCAGTTCGTCGCCCGCAAGATGATCCTCGGCCAGTTTGAGGACGCGCTGAAGCAGGCCCTCGCCGGGGACTACGAGTTCGACAAAGCGCCCGCGAAGAAAGAAAAGCAGGTCCTGATCGACCACTGGGGTGACTGGCCCGCGTGCCGGGCGAAGCTCGAGCGCGGCCATGCCCGCAGCCTCGTCTGTTATCTCGCCGACCACCCGACCGATTTCAAAGGTGCGGTCGCGCGCCTGCGGCCCGAGTTGCAGGGCTTGTACCTCTCGGCATACCAGAGCGACATCTGGAACCGCACGCTCGCCAAGTGGCTCGCCGCGCACTTCCCCGCCGAGACGCTCGGGAACATCGCGCTGCATCGCGGGGGACTGCCGGTGCCGACGGTGTCGGATGCCGAGTGGGAGGCGCTCGTCATCCCGCTGCCGTCGGCGCGGTTGAAGCCGCCGGCCGATGCACCGTGGCTGCCGCAGTTGGAAGCGGTGATGGCCGAGGAAGGGATCGCGCTCGCGGGCATGAAGATCAAAGGGATGGACAAGCCGTACTTCTCGAAGGGCGACCGCATCGCCCGCGTGAAGCCGAGCGGTTGGAGTTGCACCGCGGACGCCGACGATCTGAACCGGGGCCGGCGCAAGCTGACGCTGCGCTTCGAGCTGCCGCGCGGGAGCTACGCGACGATGCTGGTGAAGCGGATCACTTCCCTGGAGCTTCCGTGAGTGCGCGGAACGCTTCGCAAATCGCCTTCGCCGTGTCCGGGCCGCAGCTGTTGACTTCGCCGTACTGACTGCTCTTGAGCTTGTAGCAGTAGGGTTTCTCGGCGTCCCACTGGCGCTTCGGGATGAAGTAGCCGAGTTCGTCGTTGGCGAGGCCGAGGATCATTTTGAACTTGCCCTTGAGCGGGGTGTAGATCGCCGGTTCGACCGGGGCATCGGGGAAGTCGGCGCCGGGATCGGGCGGGTCCTGCACCTTGCCCAAGACGAGTTCCGGGTAGATTTCGCCGGGGATCGCGGCCACGTCGAGTTCGCCGAGCTTCAGGTAGGCCACTTCGGTCTTCACGCCGACGGGCTTCGTCACGTCGGCCGTCTCCTTCAATTCTTTCGGCGTGCTCGTGCCGGTCCACGCGTACATCGGCCGGTTCAGCACGCCGGCCGTTTTCGCGAGCTTGTACAGCCCGTTCTCGACGGGGACGAGGATCGTCTTCACGCGCAGGTCGAACGGGACGAGCTTCGCTTCGACCGCCGCTGTCAACGCCTTGTCAGCGATCTTGCCGACGGCGACTCCATACGCCTCGGCCTTCTCGAAGGTGCCGTCTTTGAGGTCTTCACCCTTGTCGTTTTTCAGCGGCACTTTGAGGCTCGTGAGCAATCCGCCGACGGTGCCGGTGAAGTAGGCGACGGGGCAACCGTGCTGCTTTTTCAGGTGGTTCACGGTGTAGCCCACGAAATCGGCGGTGAGTTCGCGGTTCTTGTCGTCGAGCGTTTCGGGGTGGCAATTCCACTGCACGAGGATGCCGAGCGAGTTGCCGGGACGGGAGTTGTTCAGCGGTTCGAATCGGATCGCGACGAGTTCGTCGTGCTTCACGATCGGCAGTCGATTGTCGGTGAGCAACTCCGGCGCGAACGCGGAACCGACCTTGGCCTTCGCCGGGCATTTCACGTTCAGCGCCGCGCCGACGGCCTTCGCGATCTTCTCCTCGACCTCCTTCAAGTAGTCCGGATCGACACCGCTCTTGAAGGGGTTCGACCCCCAGAGGCCCATCGTGTCCGGGCCTTCGTGGTTGTGCGTGCTCGACACGATCAGGTGATCGATCCCCTTCAATTCCTTGCGGATGTTCTCGACGCACGGCAGGAAGAAGCCGACGAGATCGACCGAGACGAGGGCCACCGTTTTGGTTCCGTCCGAAAGGACGACGGCGCGGGCCATGATCGGATCGTGGATCTTGGTCGCCGTGCGATTGCTGCCGAAGCCGGCCATGTAGACCGGCTTCTTGCCGAGAGTCGGGGAGATGTCGGTCT
>JAYVTJ010000807.1:0-2423 GCA_043774415.1 Fimbriiglobus sp.
GATGGTGGGGCTCGCAGACTCGACCCACCCTACGGCCGAATTTCGCCGCGCCGTAAACTGAACGCATGGCGAAGCACTCCCTCCGCTGGAACCTCGAACTGACCCCCGACGAGCTGCGCGGTGCGCTGGAGTCCGGGGCGCGCTGCGTGCGCTACGAGTACGCCGTGTCGTGCATCACCGTCACGCTGCTCTTCCAGTCGAAGGTCCTCCTCGTCCGCACGGCCGACGGGCAGTACACCCGCGGCATCCCGTACATGCTCGCGAGCCTCGTTCTCGGGCCGTGGTCGCTGCCGTGGGGGCCGCTCGCGACGCTGCACGCCCTCTGGGAGAACTACACCGGCGGCCACGATGTGACCGACGAGATCGCCGAGTGGCTCGACGCGGAGGCCGGCGCATGAGATTCGCCGCGCTCCTCGTTTTGCTCGTCGGCGCCCCGTTCGCCTCCGCGGGGATCTTCAGCCCGCACGAACCCTGCCCGTTCGAGATCGCAGCCGACGGCACCGCCAAGCCGCTGCCGCTGAACGTTTTCAAACTGCTGCTCAACGAGTGCGTCGCGGCGCTGAACCCGATCACCCCCGAGATTCAGACGTTCAAGGGGCTTGTCCTGCGACGATTGGGAAGCGCCCCGAAAGCGCCGAGCCGCGCCGAGATGGTAGGCATCAGCGCCGATCGGCTCCGAGTCGGGCACGACCGCGAGGTCATCGAACTGCTGACGCCGACGATCCGCGACGACAATCCCGACTACCGACTGCTGATACACTTGGCGCGGGCCCACGCCGCCCTCGGCGACTGGGACTTGGCGCTGAAGCGCACCGGCGATGCGCGCGATTGCGATCCGCCGACGGAACTCGCGGGGACGAAGGCCGAGGCGTTGGAATGGATGCTGAAAGTCGATCGCGCGCACACGCGCCCGTGGATGCTCGCGGCCCGCCAGAGCGCCGACCCGAAGGCGCGGCCGTCCGACCCCGATGTGCCACCGCTCTTCCGCGAGATGCCGCCGCCCGATGCCATCGCGGTGGTCCAGCAGATGGTGCTCTGGGCGCCGCTCGATGCGAACCTCCTCTGGCTCCTCGGGTCGCTCCACTTGGAAAAGGGGCAGTTCGCGGAAGCGTTCGACATTCTGGATCAGTGCCGGGAGCGCAAGCTGACGTGGCCGAAGTTCCGCTCCCAGCACGCCGCCGCCGAAGCCGGATACCGGAAGCTGCCGAAGGTCGATCCGTTCGCGGGTATCGAGGGGCCGACGGTCGATCTCCCCGGGGATCCGCCGCCGAAGCGCGGACTCTTCGCCGTCGTGGCGCCGGAGCAATTCGCCATCGTGATCGCGGGGTTCGGCGTCCTGATCCTCGCGCTGCTCGCGCTCCAGATCCGCACGTTCCGCCGGCGGCGTTCGCGATCGTCTCCGAATCATTCTTGACACCGGCCGCAGCTCGGTTAAAGTCACAGCCGAAGGCGCACATTCTCCGCGATACATTCAGCGCCCGCCGATCTCCCATCGTCTCCGTTCATTTCCGTCCGCGTTCGAGGTGTCCGATGTCCGCATCCCTTGTGTCCCGATCGCGGGGACGCCGCGCGTTCACCCTGATCGAACTCCTCGTGGTGATCGCGATCATCGCGATCCTCATCGGCCTGCTGCTGCCGGCCGTGCAGAAAGTGCGCGAAGCCGCCGCGCGGATGAAGTGCAGCAACAACCTCAAGCAGCAGGGCCTCGCGCTCCACGGCTACCACGACACCTACCAAACGCTCCCCCCCGGATACTCCAACTCCGGCCCCTTCGGCTTCTCCGGCTGGCAGCTCCAGCTCCTGCCGCACCTCGAGCAGAGCGCCCTCTTCGAGAGGTCGCAGGCGTGGCTGATGGCGAACCCTTACCAGACCGACACCAATTCCTTCCCGGCGGCCGGGTTCGTCATGCCGATGTTCATCTGCCCGTCGAACACGAGGCCGATTACCGCGGTATACGGCGGCGTCACCTACGAACTGACCTCGTACATGGGGATCGCCGGGACGGTGAGCAACTCGACGAACTGCGACGGCGTGCTCTACTGCAACTCGATGGTGCGGCTCACCGACATCACCGATGGCACGTCGAACACGGCCGCCGTCGGCGAGCGCCCCAGTTCGGGCGACGGCTATATCGGATGGGGCTTCTCCCCGTTCGGCTGGGGCTTCGGCGACGGCGACACCGTGATCGGCTCCCGCGATCTCCCTCTGGCGGCGAACTGCCTCGACCTCCCCACCAATGTGGGTTTGCGGCCCCAGCGCGTGCTCAACAATACGGCCGAACTCGACGTGGCGCATTTCTGGAGCTTCCACTCGGGCGGGGCGAACTTCCTCCACGCCGACGGCTCCGTGCGCTACTTGGCGTACAGCGCGGACGGCATCCTGCCGCAGCTCTGCACCCGCGCCACGGGCGAAGTCTTCAACAT
>JAYVTJ010000808.1:0-3250 GCA_043774415.1 Fimbriiglobus sp.
CCCGAACGCACCACGCGACTCGGCGAATCGCCGCTGGCTCGCCTTCATGCCATCTCGTTCTTCCTGCTGGTCTTCCTGATCTCGGCAGCGGCGCTCTGGGCCATCTGGAACTACCTCCGACGCGACTTTCCGTCCCTTCCCCGACTGTCGTACGGTCGCGCCGTGGCCGGCGTCTTCCTCATCGGGCTGCTCTTCGTGATCGTGCTCACCATGATCTCGGGCGCCCGCGAACTGATGACCCCCGGCGCCTGGCGCAAGCAGGGGGCGACCTACAAACTCGCCGAGAATCCTGCGCCCGCTCAACCGCAGTCGGAACTCATCGCGCGGCGGCATCACCTCGAAAAACTGCGCACCGCACTCTGGCACTTCGCCGCCACGCACGGCGGACGCTTCCCCGGTCCGGACGAACGGAACGTGATCCCGTCCGAGTTGTGGCAGGTTCCGAGTGCAGGCGGGCTGCGCTACTTGTACGTCGCCGGGCGCTCGGCGGGTCACGGGCCGGAGGTGCTCGCCTACGAGCCGGAACTCGACCCGGAAGTGCGGCTCGTACTCCGGGTCAACGGCGACATCGTCGAGATGCGCTCGGCCGAGGTGCGGGCGCTGAACCTCGCGGGGACGATGCCGTGAGAATTCTGACCGCCGGCGCAATCTTGGCGAGCTTCATCGCGATCGCCGTGCTGACGACGATCGAAGGGGCGTTTACAATCCTCATCGGCTGGATTCCGTTTCTCGGTCGCGTGCTTCCCGAGGCAGAACCGGATGCACCGAGCGTACTGGTCGGCGCGCTCGCGCTGCTGCTGTTCACCGCCGTCGTCCACGGCTTCGGCCGCATGCGCAATCGCACGGTGCGCAAGTGGCGTGTCCGCTGGACGATCGCCGTGGTACTCGGGGTTCTGCTCCTGTTCACCGCGGGGATCTCGCTCGTCGGCATTACGCACCAGATCGCGTGGCTCTCGACCTCGGAGCAACCGATGGTCGGCGAAGGATTGAAGCGGAGGGATCAGTACGGCACGAAGATGATGGGGATGGGGCTGGCGAACTATCACGATGCCAGCGCTTCCTTTCCGCCCGGTGGTACATTCTCACCCGAGGGCGAAGCGCTCCAGAGTTGGGAGACGCACATTCTCCCGTACATCGGCTATTCGACGGATGGGATCGACATGAAGCGGCCCTGGAACTCACCGGAAAACCGGAATTCGTTCCAGTGCGTGATTCCCGAGTTCATCGATCCCGCCTATCGCACGCCTCCGCTGGAAGACGCGAACGGATTCGGGCAGAGCCACTATGCCGCGAACAGCCGGGTGCTAACCGCGAATAAAGCGATGGCGCGCGAAGACCTCACGAGGGGCACTTCGAATACGATCCTTGTCGGGGAGGTGAACGCGGGTTTCAAGCCGTGGGGCCATCCCGTGAATGGGCGCGATCCGACGGCCGGGCTGAACCGCGGTGCGGCGACTTTCGGCGGGCCGGCGAACAGCGGCGGGGTGAACTTCATCATGGCCGACGGATCGGTGCGCTTCATTGCAAGTGGAGTCGATCCCGCGGTGCTGCGAGCGCTCGCCGACCCCCGTTCGAAGGAGTAATGCCGCTTGCGACGGGACCGCGTTTGTTCGTAGGTCACGCTCTGCGTGACGGGCCCGTCACGCAGAGCGTGACCTACGGAGCGGGGAACCTCTCCGCCCCCCTCCATAAACTACCCTCCTCGACATCCCGTCCCGATTCGGAACTCCATGAACACCCACGACCTCATCCACGAACTGCGCGACGAGAACGGCTCCAAGATCGTCCTCCTCGTGGCCGATGGCCTCGGCGGACTCCCGCTGGTCCCCGGCGGCCGCACGGAACTCGAAACCGCGCGGACGCCCAACCTCGACGCCTGCGCCGCCGCCGGCACATCCGGGCTGAGCATCCCTGTACTACCGGGGATCACGCCGGGGAGCGGCCCCGGCCACCTCGGGCTCTTCGGTTACGATCCGCTCGAATTCCGCATCGGCCGGGGCATCCTCGAAGCCCTCGGCATCAACTTCGCCGTCGGCCCGAACGACGTCTGCGTCCGCGGCAACTTCACCACGCTCGGCGCCGACGGCAAGATCACCGACCGCCGCGCCGGCCGGCCGACGACCGAACGCTGCATCGAGATCGTCGAGAAGCTGCGCACCATCGAAGTGACCGGCGCCGAAGTTTTCGTCGAGCCGGTGAAGGAGCACCGCTTCGTGCTCGTCTTCCGCGGCGAAGGCCTGGGCGACAGCGTGAACGACACCGATCCGCAGGTGGCGGGCGTGCTCCCGCTGCTGGCGCAGGGGGCCGATCCGGCGAGCCGCAAAACGGCCGACCTCGTGAACGAGTTCATCCTGAAGGCGAACGCCGTGCTCGCGGACGAGTTCCCGATCAACGGGGCGACGCTGCGCGGCTTCGCGAAGAAGCCGGCGATCATCTCGATGCAGGGGCTGTATGGGCTGCGCTCCGCGGCGCTCGCCGTTTACCCGATGTACAAGGGGTTGGCGCGACTCGCGGGCATGGACATCCTCGATGCCGGGGACAGTTTGAACAGCCAGATGGCGATGCTGAAGAAGGTCTGGAACGAGTACGACTTCTTCTTCCTGCACTACAAGTACACCGACAGCACGGGCGAGGACGGCAACTTCCCCGCGAAGGTGCAGATGATCGAAAAGCTCGACGCGGCGATCCCGCAGATCCGCGAGCTGAAGCCGGACGTGTTCATCGTCACGGGCGATCACAGCACCCCGAGCAAGATGAAGAGCCACTCCTGGCATCCCGTGCCGACGGTGATCGTCGCGGACACCTGCCGGTTCGACGGCCTGACGGAGTTCGGCGAAAGCTCGTGCTTGCGAGGGGGACTCGGGCAGTTCGAAGCGAAGCATCTGATGCTGCTCGCGATGGCCCACGCCGGGAGGTTCGGCAAGTACGGGGCGTGATGGTGGTACCATGGTGCAGAGCGACCACGTGAAGGATAACTTGATGCTTTGGCAACGGATCAAAGACAAACTCGCGACGCGGTATCCGAACTTGGATGATCGCGTCGATCTGTTGCATCAGGTTCCAGCAGTCAAAGCTCGCGCCACGGGACGTCAGTGGACTGACCGTGAGGTATTCGAAGCGTTGATCCTGTCCATACTCTCGAACAGCACCGACGGGTCTGATCCCACTGGTGCGCCCTTTTCCCTTCGCTAATTCCTTTTCCGATCTCGAGCTTCGTAGGAGTGGTCTATAACACGCGGCGTCCGACTGG
>JAYVTJ010000809.1:0-1729 GCA_043774415.1 Fimbriiglobus sp.
CCTCGGCGCTGCTCTTGATTGCCGACACCGGCAACACGCCGAAGATCGCAACGCGCGCCAGTTCCTCATCGAGATCGCGCACTTCGAAATGCATCCGCACGCCACCGATCACCGGCGTTCCGCGCTTCAGCGAAATCCGTCCGGCGCGCCCTTCGAGCAGTGCGAACCCATTCGCTTCGTCCAGCAGGGTCAACTCCAATCCGAGCACATCCGAGTACCACGCGATGCTGCGCGGCAGTTCGCTCACGGTCGGTTCGACCATGTAGAGCTTCACGGCGTCGCCTTCCGCGCGAAGAGCTTGCCGAGGAACCCCGCCCCGCCGCGCTTCGCCGGACCCATCTCGCGGAACAGGACGCTTTCGCGCTTGAACTGGGCGATCGCGATCCAGAGGGCCGCCGAGATGTAGACGGCGTGCGAGCCGAGCACCGGGGCGAAGTACTCCCAAGGGATCGGCTCCGACGAGACCGCGAGCAGCTTCTGCTGGAGCAGCATCGGCCCCGTCACCGGCAGCAGGCTCATCGCGAAGTCCAACTCGGTGCCGGGCAGCAGGCCCCAGAAGGCGAGCGGCATCGCCATCAGCATCAGCGGCATGAGGTAGTACTGTCCCTCCTTCATGCTGCGGGCGAAGATGCCGAGGGCCAAGCTCACGGCGCTGAAGAGCATCGCGATCGGCAACCCGAGGGCGATGCACCCGAGGACGCCCGGCAAGTTCACCACCGGCGACCCGAGCCAGAGGCCGAAGAGGTAGCCCGCGACCGTGAGCCAGAGGACGTTCCAGACGACGGAGCAGAAGCCGAAGAGCGTGACCGCGAGGAACTTGCCGACGACGATTTCGCTGCGCTCGGCCGGGGAGATCAGCAGCGTCTCCATGGTGCCGCGCTCCTTCTCGCCGGCCGTCAGATCGACGGCCGGTTGGATCGCCCCCGCGACGACCCAGATGATGAGGATGAACGGGAAGATCTTCACGAACTGGTCGCGCAGTTCGTCTGCGGCCTTCTTCGTTTCGCCCTTCTTCTCCTCGGGGTCCTGCACCTCGAAGGGCTTGTCGAAGTCCTTCGGCAGTCCCGCTTTTTCGAAGCGCTGCCCGCGCACTCTGGTCGCCCAAGCCGCGAGTATCCCCTGGACGCGCTTCCCGGCGAGCTTCGACTTTTCGTCGCCGTCGCGGATGCGCAGCTCGATCTTCGGCTTCTCGCCGCGCTGCACCGCTTCCGCGAAACCGGCGGGAATCACCGCGACGACATCGACGGCTTTGCCGCTCAGGCTTTCGACCGCTTCGGCTTCCGTCAGCGCCTTCACGACGACCGGGCCACCCTCCGACTTTGTCGAGACGAGGCCCTCGGCGAATGTGCCGCCACCTCCATCGAGCAGCGGCGGCAAGCCGACGCCGGGTTGACCGACCATTCCGACGGTCGTCTTCTGACCGATGTAGCCGCTGGCGAGCACGAACCCGGCGAAGCCGAAGAGGGGATAGAGCAGCAGCGGCAGCACGATGATGAGCATCACCGTGCGCCGGTCGCGCAGGAGGTCGCGCGTCTCCTTCCCGGCGATCAGCTTCACGATGGGCAGGCGCATTCTTCACCCCGGCGGCGCGGCGGACACCCCCTTACCATAGCCGGATGTTCGCGGGCGAATCGGCCACTTTCCGAAACGGACAGTCCCATCCGCCGGGCCGGTGCTACAATTGCCGGGTTCCGCATCCGATTCCGCGCCCCGACGAACGATGGCCAAC
>JAYVTJ010000810.1:0-6132 GCA_043774415.1 Fimbriiglobus sp.
CACCCACTGGGCGAAGGACGACGAGCACAAGGAGCAGATCATCCAGGGGCTGCGCAGCAACGCCAAAATCGACATCACGCGTTTCAAAGGGCTGGGCGAAATGCCGGCCCGTGTACTCGCGCAGACGACGCTCGACGTGAAAACGCGGACTGTGCTGAAGGTCGAAATCGAATCGAACCTCGAAGCGCACGACGCCTTCCGCGATCTGATGGGCAGCGATGCGGCGCCGCGCTACCGGTTCATCATGGAGAAGGCCGATCAGACCGTGGCCGAGGATTTGGATCTGTGATTCACGTCGCGAGAGCGACCGCACAGAGGATGCCATGAAGAGTCCACGCGACGGTCCGGAGCCAGTTCCAAAGGATCAGCCGCTTCAACAGCGTTTCGATCGGACCTCCGGCCAGCAGGGCTTCGTGCTGCGGGATCTGGATCAGCACGGTGGAGAATCCCCACGTCGCCGCGCACAGGCAACTGCACCAATCGAGAATCGAATCCGGGTGTCGGGCCAGCAGCAGAAGAGATGTCGCAAGTTCGAAGAGCATCGGCAAGATCACGATCCGGGCCATCCACGTCTGATGCCGGAGCATGGCGTCGCGAAAGCGGCTGGGGACGAAATCGCGGAACGACGGGTACACAACGAGTTGGACTAGCCAGATCACGCCCACCATGAACCATGTCGAGACCGCATCGGCGATCCGCAGTCCGTCGATCATCCCTTCGCCTTCACCGTCGAGAGTCCGCCGTCGATGCCGAGGATCTGCCCCGTGACCCAGGTCGTCGCCGGGTCGAGGAGCCAAGCGATGGCCGTGGCAACGTCGTCGGGTGCGCCGATGCGGCCGAGCGGATGCATGGCGGTGGAGGCTTTGAGCGTCAGCTCGCTCGCCGTGAATTTCGCCGCGAGCGGGGTATCGACCAAGCCCGGCGCCACGGCGTTCACGCGGATATTTTTGCCGGCATACGTCGCGGCCGCCGCGCGGACGAGCCCCTCCACGGCCGCCTTCGCCATCGCGATCGACTCGTGATTCGCCAGCCCGATCCGCGCGGCGACCGACGACGCGAGGACGATGGAACCGCCCGTCGCCATCATGGCTCTCGCGGCCGCCCGGACCGTGTAAAACGCGGAGTGGGCGTTGAGCTGAAGCGTGCGCTCGAGTTCGCCGTCCGCCGTCTGATGAGCGGGCTTGATCAGGATCGAGCCGACGAGATTGACGGCGCCGGCCAACGCTCCGAAGCGCTCGATTGCCGCCGCGAAGGCCGTGTCCACATCGCTCGACACCGTCGCGTCGGCGCGGTGCGGGATGTATTCTCCGTCCGTGCGGAGTTCGCGGAGTTCCGCGACGAAGGCGTCGAGTTTCTCAGCCGTCTGGCCGACGAGGAACAGCCGTGCGCCCTTGGCCGCAAGCATGCGGCACAGCGAGCTGCCGATGCCCCCGGCGGCTCCGATGACGACGTAGGCGGGAAGGGATGAGGCCATCGGTCGCTCACTCGGGAATCTCGGGGGAACGCACGTCCGATGATAGGGTCGGCGGAGTTCGCCCTTTCCACCCGACCGGCTTGCCGATCCACGCACGGATCGTGGCGTACCACTGGATTGCCAGCAAAGCGGCGATTCCGAACGGGTGGAGGGCGGCGCCGATCCACAGCTGATCGAAGCGGATCGCGCCGTGAATGCGAGGCGCGAGGGAAAGGCTGACGCCGAGGAGGATCGAGAGCGCGGTGATGGGCGAAAGCGGATCGAGTAAACTCAGCAGTGCGAACGGCAGAGAGTGCCCAAGCATCAGAAGCATCGTCCAGATCCAAATCGCTCCGGGAGCGCCCAGTCCTTCGCGGGCATTCTTCGCGAAACCGTTCCAGACTTGGCCCGTGCTCCGGTACATCCGGCAGGTCGCATCGTCGGCCGCATCGCAGAGGTCGGTTTTCAGTCCGCACATCCGGTAGGCGCGCGGCAATTTGACACCATCGTGCAGACTCGCGCGCACCAGCGGGTGACCGTGTCCGCCGACTTTTCGATATGCTTCGGCCGTGGTCATGAACCACTGTCCGCAGCCGGCGCCGAGGGCCACTTGCAAACTCGTCCGCATCCGCGAGAGCGGCAGATAGCAGAGCAGCAGCCAGTGGATCAGCGGGACGATCAGCTTTTCGCCGAAGGTAACGCACTCCTGGCGCGGGAAGCCGCTGACGAGGGCCGCGTCGGACGAGCGCAGGAAGCCCGCCATCCGCTTCAGCGCGACGGGACCGAGCCGCACATCGGCATCGAGAAAAGTGATGATCTCGTACTTCGCCAACTGCGAGAGTCGGAAACAGGCGTGCTGCTTGCCGCACCAGGCCTCGGGCAGCGGCGGTGCGGTCGCCAGTGTCACCCGGCAGTCACTCGCGGCGAAACCGCGTACGATCTCGGCCGTCCGGTCGGTGGAAGAATCATCGAGGACGATCACTTCGAGTTCGACCTCCACGTTCGTGAGCACCCCTTCGAGTGCCGCCGCGATCCCCGCCTCTTCGTTTCGCGCCGGAATCAGCACGGAGATTCGCTCGGGCGGCTCTGTCTTGATCGCTTCGGGCTCGCGGAACCGACGCACGTTTCGGAAGTAAAGCAGGCACGGGATCCCGGCGAACAGCAAGGCGGACGCGACGAGGCAAAACAGGAAGGCGGTCATGCTGCGACTCCGCCGTGGGCGGGGCGGAATCGCTTCAAGCGCACCCAGCAGGAGATCCGTCTGAAGAGATCGTAGCCGCCGCCGACCCCGGTCTTGCCCCCGAGGAGTACGGCGAACTCCGACGGATCGCGGCTCATGGTTTCGAAGTTCAGCGCGTCGAGGTTGGCGGCGAGGATCGCTTCGAGCTTCGCGGTCCACTCCTTGCCGTCGAGTTTCGGGTGCGGGTCGATTCGGATCGGTTCGGCGATGCGCATCAGGGCTTCGGGTGTCCGCTCCGTCCAAAAGGCGTATTCGAACGCGACGCAGATGACCCAGCCGCGCCGCATCCGCGCGGCCAAATGGCCGACGCCGGATTTCAGATCGAGGGGCCGGGTCCGCACGTCGGCAAACTCCCCCTGCGCCGTGATCCAGAGTGCACGCGACGATCCGGAGAGGATCGCTTCGCCGATCTTCAGAAATTCCGCCGAGCTCCGGAGTGACAGCGGATCGACACCGAAGAAGCCTAGCCGAGCGAAAATCGGGTACGAGTGCATCATCGCGGCGTGGATGGGAGCGTAGTGGCGGTAACCCGCGAGCGTTTTCGCGAGTGCGATCCCGACCATCGGATCCCACCACGACGGATGATTCAGCACGAAGAGGATCGGTTCGCCATCGGTCGGGAGTGCGACGCCGCTGCGCGAGATGCGCACCGCGTGGAAGTGCTTGCGGAGGTAGCGGCGGACGTACCGGCTGAAGCCGTCGAAGAGCCAGCCGATGCGCTTCGGGAGTGCCGCGTCGTTCACGCGGGCATCTCCGCCCAGCGCGAGGTGGGATGGCCCGGCGAAACGGTCGCGCGCTCGCGGACCCGTTCGGTCACCGCATCGCGGTCGAGCGCATCCGCGGCGATCCACCCGGACATCAGCACCATCGGCATACCCGGGCCGGGGTGGGCCGCACCGCCCGCGAGATAGAGCCCTTTGATGTACGGCGAGCGATTGGCGGGTTTGAATGCGCCGAGCCATTTACCGTGAGACGCGATGCCGTAAATGGCGCCGTTGAGCACGCGGTAGCGGTCGTGGATATCCTGCGGCGTCAGGTGCGATTCGAACGCGATGCGATCCTCGATGTCGGGCATCCCGCCGGTCGTCTTTAACTTGTTCAGGATCACGCGGCGGTATTCGGGCAGTATTTTCGACCAGTTGTGGTGGGGACGCAGGTAGGGCGTGTGGACGAGGACGTACAGCGCTTCGCCGCCGGGCGGGGCCGTGCCCGGTTCGGTGCGGGCGGTCGCGGCGACGTAGCAGGTCGGATCGGGAGCCGGTTCGCCGCGCTGGTAGATCGAATGGAACTCTTCGTCCGGGTCGCGGCTGAAGACGAAGTTGTGGTGGAGGAGGTGATCGTAGGCTTTCGTGAGGCCGAGGTAGAGCACGACACCGGAGCAGGCCGGTTCGTACTTGCGGCGCTTCTCGAACTTTCTCTTCGCCTTCGGTGCGTCGCCGTTCAGCAACTCACGGTGCGTGCGAACGCTGTCGGCGTTCGATACGACCGCCGAAACCGCGATCCGTTCGCCGCTTTCGGTTTCGACTGACACCGCGGTGTCACCGGCGGCGTCCGTGCGGATGCGGCGGATGCCGCAGTCGGTGCGGTACTCGACGCCGAGTTCCGTGCCGAGTTTCACGAGCGCGTCCGGCACCGCCCGCGTTCCGCCCAACGGATACCAGATCCCCTCGGCCGTCTGCATGTGGGCGATGCCGCAGAGCACGGCGGGCGAGGCATCGGGCGACGAGCCGACGTACTGCGTAAAGTGATCGATCATCTGCGCGACGCGGGCGTCGGGCACGTACTTCCGCACGGTTCCCGCGACCGAGCGGCCCATGCGCATCTTCATCACGTCGGCCAAGATTTTGGTGGAGAAGCCCGCTCGAAGATCCATCATGTCGCAGATGCCGCCGATCGACTTCCAGAAGAAGTAGTCGTCGCTGATGGAGTGGAGTCGTTCGGAGAGTCCGAGGAACTTTCGGTAGCCCTCCGAAGCACCGGGGGCGAAGCGGTCGAGATTCGCGGTCATCGCATCGGGATCGCCGACGAGGTCGAGCGCGTTGCCGTCGTCGAAGAAGCAGCGCCACTGCGGATCGAGCTTCACGAGCGTCAGGTAGTCTTCGATGCGCTTTCCGGCTTCGGTGAAGATCTGGCGCAGCACCGACGGGATCGTCAGGATCGTCGGTCCCATGTCGAAGCGGTAACCCGCTTCGGAAAGCTGCGCGGCTTTGCCCCCGAGCCAAGCGGACTTCTCGAAGACGGTCACGGCGTAGCCGCGGGCCGCGAGTGTACACGCGGCGGCCAAGCCGCCGAGGCCCCCACCGATGACGGCGATGCGTGACGCTTTCACAGCCGCTCTCTCCGTAGGTCACGCTCCGCGTGACGAGCTTCAAAAAAGTCGGAGCCAAATTCATTTCCCGGTCACGCGGAGCGTGACCTCCCGATCATACCGAGACGGCCTTCGGAGTTTCCACTGCCGCATCGAGCCAAGCGGGATCGCGTCCGAAGTCCTGCAGCAGCAACCTCGAAGTGATCCGCGCCGATTCGTAAATCACCGGCAGGCCGCTGCCAGGGTGCGTGCCGCCGCCGACGAGGTAGACGCCGTCCAAATCTTCGAATCGGTTCCGCGGCCGCAGGTGGAGCATCTGCTTCAGATTGTGGGCGAGGTTGAAGGTCGCCCCCTTGTGCACCTCGTAATCGTGCTCCCAGTTCGCCGGCGTCAGCACTTTCTCGAAGCGGATGCGCTTCTCGATGTTGTCGATCCCGAGTTTGCCCAGGCCGCCGATGAGCCGGTCCCGGAAGCCGCGCTTCTGGGTCGCCCAATCGACGTTGGGGTGCTTGTGGGTGACCGGGGCGAGTAGGTAGAGCGTACTCATCCCCCGGGGCGCGAGCGAGAGATCGGTCGGCGTCGCATTCTGCACGTAAAAGGACGGATCGTCCGAGAGTCGATTCTTCGTCTCGATGTCGTCGAGGTTGCCGAGGTAATCGCCGGAGGTGTAGATCGTGTGGTGCTGCAGGTGATCGCAGACTCCATCGATTCCGAGGTAGAGCATGAACGTCGAGCACGAGTAGCGCTTCTTCGCGAGCTTCGCATCGGTCCAGTTGCGGCGCAGGCGATCGGGCACGAGCTTAGTCATCGTGTTGGCGAAGTCGGAGTTCAGCACGAGGGCATCGGCCCGATGCTCGCCGCTCGCGGTGCGGACGCCGACGGCCTTCTTGCCTTCGAACAGAATTTCCTCGACGTGTTCATCGAGTTCGATTTCGACACCCATCTCTTCGGCGATGCGGGCCATGCCTTCGGACACGGCCGCGCAGCCGCCGTATGGGTGCCAGACTCCGAAATCGTATTCGAGGTAACTGAGGATGCTGAAGAGACTCGGGCAGTTGAACGGGGACATTCCGAGGTACTTGGCCTGGAAGCTGAAGGCGAGGCGGGTGCGCGGATCGCGGAAATAGCGGC
>JAYVTJ010000811.1:0-5981 GCA_043774415.1 Fimbriiglobus sp.
AACCGGTCACTCGTCCGTGGCCGATGTTGAAAGGTGTCGCCGGCGAAACGGTCGATCACGTCCACCAGAAGTCGGCGTGGTTCTGCCACGGCGATGTCATCCCCGTCGGCATGGACCTCAAAACCAAGTCGGCCGACAAGCATGTGCAGGGGGTCGATTTCTGGTCCGAGACGACCGGGCACGGCAAGATGGTCTGCGTCGAAGTCGGTGACCCGAAAGCAATCTCGAAGACGCAACTCCGCGTGCCGACGAAGAACGAGTGGCGAACCGCCGACGGAGACACCATCCTCAATGAGACTCGGACGATCACCGTGCGGAAGTTCGAAAAGGGCTACCTCATCGTCCTCGACGTCGATCTGTTGGCGAACGCATGCCCGATCACCTTCGGCGACACGAAGGAGGGTTCCCTCGGCATCCGCGTGCCCGATGGAACGCGACTGGCGAACAAGGATGGCGGGACGATCACGTCCTCGGACGGGAAGTCCGCGATCGCCGGGGCCAAGGACAACCTCCCGCTCTGGGGCATCGTCGCCGACTGGCACGACTACGCGGGCAAAGTCGGCGACGCGACGGCCGGCATCTCCGTCTTCGACGATCCGAAAAATACGCATCGCAGCGTCTGGCACACGCGGGCTTACGGCCTCATGGCCGCGAATCCGTTCGGCCGCGAGAAGTCGGGCTTTCCCGGCGTCAAGGGGAAGACGGAACTGGTGACGGTCGCGAAGGGCGAGCACCTGAAATTGCGCTACGGGATCTACACCCACACCGGCGATGCGAAGGCCGGCGAAGTCGCCAAGGCTTTCGGCATGTTCACGGGAGAGCAGTGACCGCTACTGCTTCTTCTTCTTGGGATCTTCGGCGGGTTTCGCCGTCGGATCTTCGCCGGTGATGATCGCCCGCTTGATGAGCAAGTCGGATTCGGTCGCTTTCGCGGCCGGGATGTCGCGGGAGCGGACCATGATGAGATCGACGTACTGACCGGCTTTGAGATCGCTGCGGTCGGCCGCGTAACCGGAGACGCCGTAGGGCTTCTTCAGGTCGGCGAGTTCATCTTGGGTGTACGCGATCTTCTTGCCGTCCTTGTCGGCCTTGGCCGGGAGCTTGTTCCAGCGGACGAGGCCGCCGTCCGCGAACGCGACACTGACTTCGACCGGCTTGCCGGGAACCTGCATCGTCCGCCGGGTGCGGCCCGAGCCGGTCGTCTTGGTTTGAGGCGGACCGGGAATTTTCAGCACGAAGCCGTTCTTCTCGATCTTCACGATCTCGCCTTGGACTTCCGAGACCGTCACGTACTTCGACCAATCGCCCGCTGCGGGTTCGGCCGGCTTCGGCGCGGGTTTTTTCTCGTCCGCGGCCATCGCGAAGGTGGAGAGGGAAAAGAGTAACGCCAGCGCCAGTTTGGAATACGTGTGCCGCATCGTCGATCCCTCGCGAGAAGTGTCTTCCACTCTAGACCCGATCGGCGGCCGAGAGTTCCGGAAAACGGCGCGATCCACCGGAACGGTGGATCGGCGACCGCGCTGCTCGTCGGGGAGTCACTTCCCGAAAGTCGAATACTTCGGATAGACCGGCTGGATCACACTCTTGTAGTAGCTCGACGGATAGCTGCTCGGATCGGGCAGCGGGCTGAGGCCGCCCTGCGTCGGGGCCGCATATTTCTTCGTGCCCCAGAGGGCGTTCACCGTCCGCACCATCGCGTTGTTGTCGATGTAGCCCGCCGTCACGCGGCTGACGTACTTGAACGACGTGCCCACGATGTTCGTGGCCGTGTCGGCCGGCTTGATCACGAGCTTTTCGGCGTCGATCGGCCGAGATTGGTAGGTCTGGGCCTGGGCCGAGGCGCTCGCTCCCGCGAGTACGACCGCGGCCGCCAGCACCACTCCGGTAAAACGCATCGCGCCCCCCTTCCGGACGACGGCGCGTCCCGAGCCGGGCCATCCGGCGGTGGGTCGAGCCATTCGGTGTTGTCCGGCAGCCGGGTGCAATACCATCGGCGGCGGGGGTGTCAAGGATTTTTCTCGACTCAATTCGTCGCGGCCAAAACCGTGGGTGTCCGTTCGGCTCGCTCCGTCAGCACGCGGTTCGCCAGCCACTTCCCGACGATCACGGAAGGCTTGTCCGCGACGTAGTAGAGGATCCACCCCCCCATCACCGACAGCGGCATGACGAGGGCCGTCACGGCGGCGATGGCTTCGCCGTGGGCGAATCCCCATTCGCCGCGCGCGGTCACGTAGAACCAGCACCCGGCCGACATGATGATCGGCACGTGGCAGAGGTAGAGGCCGAAGGAGATCTTCCCCAGCCCGATGAACGCCCGGCGCTCGAGCGCCGTGCAAAAGGCGGGCGTGAAGATCAAACCGAGCACGACGAACACGGCCCCCAAGCACGGTGCGGCATCGGCGGAGTTGACGACGGTGTGCACGACCGGCAGTCGGAACTTCGATTCGCCGCTGTAGTCGTACAGCCCGCCGAGCCCGAGGCCGACGAGGATCAGTACGGCCGCCATCGGGATCGAGAGCGAGTATGCGGGCGACTGACTCCGGACGAGCGCGATGCAAACGCCCATCGGGAAGAGGGCGAGCATCGTGAAGCCCGCGAGTGCGAGCAGGGCCGCGATTCCGAAGGCGATCGCTGCGCTGCTGGCGTGCCGGCCGAACATCGCGAGGAAGCCGAAGACGATGAACGAGCCGAGGAGTTCGGGCCGCATCGTCCAGAGGACGCTGTTCAGCCGCCCTTCGGCGAAGGCCGACTGATCCGAGAAGAAGAGGTTCCACGTCCCTTCGCGGATCGTGTCTTCGAAGGTCCAGTTGTAGCTGTAGGCCACGTCGATCCACGGCGCTTGCCCGCCGTCGGCTTTGATGATCTCCGCCGCGTCGTGGTTGTGCATCGCCCCACTCTGGAGCAAGGTGTACGCGAACAGAACCGAGATGAGGCTCGGGATCATCAGCCGGAAGTACCGGCGGATCGCGGCCGATTGCAGGTAGCCGAGGCCGCCGCCGCGGAGGAAGCCCTGCGAGAGGGCCATACCGCTGAGGACGAAGAAAATGGCCACGGGCAAACGGCCCGTGCCGAGCGGCCAGAAGGCGATGGTGCCGAGCGCACGGACGACCGGATTCGCCCCGGCGAGCGAGGCGGGCACCCCGGTGGCCGGAGGCGAATCGAGCGCCGTGACGACGTGGGCGAAGACGACCACGAATGCGGCGATCCCGCGGATCGACTCGATGTACTGGATGCGGGCGGGCTTCGCGATCATGGGGCGGCGCCGGTTATGGGAACGGGTACCGCAGCATAGGACGCTCCCGAGCCGCGGGGCGGGTGAAAGGCGATGCGATAGATTGAGGACATCGCCGACCGAGGAGCCGCTGTGGACGCCGTGCAATTGCTCCGGGAGATCGCGGGGACTCGCATCGGGCTGGCCCCGTCGCCCGTCCACGGCCTCGGCGTCTTCGCGCTGATCGACATCCCGTCCGGGGCGAGCGACCTCTTCGCCCCGATGACGGCCGAGTGGCCGGCGGTGCCGCTCGCGGAGATCGCGCGACTTCCCGAGCACGTCCGCAAACTCATCGACACTTATTGCCTCCAGGACGCCGGGATGGCCTACCTGCCGCCGAACGGGTTCACGATCATCGATCTCGTCGTCTATTTGAATCACTCGGATACGCCGAATCTCCGGCAGATCGATGGCGGCAGTTCGTTCGTGACGCTGCGGGACATTGCGGCCGGGGAGGAATTGCTGATCGATTATGGGAAGCTCGAAGTCGAGTCGTGATTCGACCGTTAGCCCGACGCGCAAGCGAGGGCGACCTTGCGGGGAACGGCAACATCGATTCTCGACGCGCGACACGGTTCGTCGCCCTCGCTGGCGCGTCGGGCTAACCGTCGCGTAAAATTGCATCTGCCCATCGCACGCTCCGGAGCGAATCATGCACAACCCGATCCGAGGGCGGAACCTCATCGCCGGGGAATGGCATCCGCACTCCCCCGAGTTCGCGAGCACGAACCCCGCGAACCTCGCCGAAGTCATCGGCCACTTCCCGAGTACGACCGCCGACACCGCGAACCAAGCGGTCGCCGCCGCGCGGCAGGCGTTTCCCGCGTGGCGCCGACTTTCGCGCCTGCACCGAGCCGAATGCTTCCACCGCTTGGGTCTGCTCATCGAGCGCGACACCGACGCCCTCGCCGGACTGATGGCGCGGGAGTGCGGCAAGATCCTCAACGAATGCCGGGCGGAGGTGGTCGAAGGGCTGCACATGGTGCAGTACGTCTTCGGCACCGGACGGATGCCCGTGGGCGACATCATCGCCTCGGAGATCGCGGAGAAGGACGCGTTCGTCCGCCGCAAGCCGCGCGGTGTCGTCGGCGTCGTCACGCCGTGGAACTTCCCCTTCGCCGTGCCGCTCTGGATGCTCGGGCCGAGTTTGTTGGAGGGGAACACGGCGGTGTTCAAACCGAGCGAAGAGACGCCCGCCATCGGGCAACGACTCGTGGAGTTGTTCGTGGAAGCAGGCTTCCCGCCGGGGACGATCAACCTCATCCACGGAGCCGGGGAAGTCGGCGAAGCGCTCGTGCGCAATCCGGATGTGAACGCGATCCTCTTCACGGGAAGTTCCGCGGTCGGCCAGCGTATCCAACAGCTTTCGGCGACGATGCCGGATCGGATCGTCGCGGCCGAGATGGGCGGGAAAAACGCGATCATCGTCTGCGACGATGCGGATCTGAAACTGGCGGTGAATGCGGCGGTGCTGAGCGCGTTCAAAACGACGGGGCAGCGCTGCGTGAGCGCCAGCCGGATTCTGGTGCAGAAGTCGATCGCGCCCAGATTCATCGAAGCGTTCACCGCGACCGCGCAACGCGTCAAGTTCGGCGATCCATTCGATCCCGCGAGTTTCGCCGGGCCGCTCATCAACCGAAAGGCCGTCGAGAAGGCACTGCGCTACGGGACGCTGGCGAAAGCGGAATCGCCCGACATGCTCTTCGAGAGCCGCGAGTTCGAGCCGCAGCCGGGGTGCTTCGTGACGCCTTGCGCCTACGTCATGAACTTCGTCGAGCAGTCCCGCTGCTTGAAGGAAGAAGTCTTCGGCCCGCACGTCGCGATCGTCCCGTTCGCCGATGACGAGGAAGCGGTGCAGATCGCCAACGCGACCGAGTACGGGCTGGCGATGGCGGTCATCACCGAGAACTACCGGCGGATGCGCTTCTTCCGCGAGGAGTGCGACTACGGGCTGGGCTACGTCAACCTGCCGTGCATCGGCGCCGAGGTGCATCTGCCCTTCGGCGGCGTGAAGAAGTCCGGCAACGGCCACCCCTCCGCGGCGGGGCTGGTCGAGACGGTGACGCACAAGTACGCCTGGACGGTGAACCACGGGACGGAGATCAAGATGGCGCAGGGGATGTCGAGCAGCATCGATGGCGGGCCGGCGTGAGGGCGGTGTAGAATCGAGGTTCGCAACGGGGAGAATGCACATGGCAACGCAGACGGACTTGTTGAAGCGCATCACGATCGAATCCGGCAAGTGCGGCGGGCGACCCTGCATCCGCGGCATGCGGATGCGCGTCGTCGATGTGCTGGAACTGCTGGATGCTGGGGCAAGCTTCGAGGAAATCCTCACGGACTACCCTTCTCTGGAGCGAGATGACATCTTGGCTTCGATCACGTACGCCGCCCGGTTGACCGATCACGAGGTGCTGCATTCGGCAACCGCAGTTTGACCTCATTTCTCTCTTCTCAGTGTTCTCGGTGACTCTGTGGTGAATCCTGCTTCTTCAGGTGCAACCATGTTCCGCTTCGATCACCTCCCCGTTCCGTTCATCACCACAGCGCTGCCCGGCCCCATCGCCGCCGCGCTGCTGGCCCGCGATGCCGTGTTCGTCTCCGGTTCCTACACGCGCGTCTATCCCCTCGTCGTCGCGGAGGGGTCCGGGGCCGTCATCGTCGATGTCGACGGCAATCGCTTCCTCGATTTCACCGCCGGTATCGCCGT
>JAYVTJ010000812.1:0-3740 GCA_043774415.1 Fimbriiglobus sp.
GCGAGGTTCACCCCGCCGAGATAGCCCGCGTCGAAGGCGTAGAAGGACGCCAGCACCGCTCCGGGATTGCGGCCCGAGAAGACCTTGACGTGCGGTCCGCCACCGAACCCGGCCCCGACGACGATGTCGGCGTAGCCGTCGCGATCGAAGTCGGCCACGGTCACGTTGACGCCGCCGCGGAACCCGGGGTCGAAGGCGAAGAACGACTGGACTTGCCGGCCGGTGGCGCCGTCGAGGACGATGACGCGCGGGCCGCCGCCGGGGCCGGCCGCGACAACCAAGTCGTCGATGCCGTCGCCCGTGACATCGCCCGAGGCGACGCGGACGCCGCCGAGGAACCCGTCGAAGGCCACGGAAGAATAGGTCGTCTGGCCCCGGACGCCGTAGCCGGTGATCGTGCTGGCGCCGCCTTCGCCGCCGCCGACGACGAATTTGGCGATGGCGATCCCATTCGTAGCCGGGGCTGCGGGAAGAATCGGCGCGGGCACTTGGACGGTCGCGGTCGGAGCGGAGCCCCAGCCGATGTCGCGGAGGGCGGCGGCTTCGAGCGCGCCGAAGGTTTTCACCTGGCCGGCCCGCACGGAGGGAGTCATGATCGACTCGCGGCCGGCGATGGTCGTCCCCGGCGCGAAGTGATCGTTCTCGCCGGATTGCAGCGGCACCGCGAACCCCGCCGTCGCCATGACATTCGGCCCGGTGAACGCGCCCGTCGCGGTATAGCGGGTGTAGGAGGCGTTCTCGAGTCCGAAGCCGAAGATGTGCATCATCTCGTGGGAGGCGACGCTCTTGAAATCGTACTGCGAAGCCGAGGGTGTGCCGGTGAAGCTGAAGTTGGACGCGCTGTTGAAGGCGATCAGCCCGCCCCACGTCGAGAAGTCGGTGCCGCTATCGACCCCCGCTTGCCCTCGCGTCCGAACGGTGTCGAGCCAGTCCTGTGAGCCGGACGCCGAATAGGAACCGCCCGAAGCGATGCCGAGCGCCCCGCCGAGGTTCCCCGCGGTGATGAAGATCACGAGTTCGTCGGCGCCGACCGCGAAGTTGGCGAAGTTGAGCGTCGAGTTCGTGGCGCTGTTCCAAGTATTGGCTTGCCAAGTGTTCCGCGGAGTCGGGGCCAACGCGGCGAGCGAATCGTTGAGGTTCGCCGTGATCGTGTTCGCGACGTCCGTGAGGGCGGCGCGACGATCGGCGGAGGTGAAGAAGCCGGTGGTGTCGTAAGTGTAGTCGAAGCGGACAGTTACGCTGGGCGTGATCCGATCTTCAAGGAGTTCGCAGCGCGGCAAGGCCCGAAAATTCGCACGTTGAGCGGAAGTTTGGGGCTGCGGCATGGGCAACTCGAAAGAATGCGGAGACCGATTCGGACTTGCGCGGACTTTTCCGCTTAGGGAAGATATATCGGCACGTCCGATTATTTCATAGACCTGTTTTTGCGGATGGGAAGTGAAATGCGCAGCGCTGTCGAAGCGAGCGACACTCCGCGCTCCGACCTGTTATCGGATGGCGAATTTTCAGACGGAAGTCGCAATTCAGCATCGATTTGCGGCATAAACTGAATTGCTACGCGGCAGTGAAATGTCAGTGAAGTCGTCGTGCCTTGCTCTGCTCAGTCCCGCGCAGCGATCCTCTCGACAATGCGGATTTGAATCGGCCCGAACGGGATGAACTGGACGAGGGTAATCCGACCCGATTTGATGAGTTCCAGCAGTGCCAAGAAGACGCCGATCACCCGCATTTTGACAAACGGCCGCTCGAAGAGGCCCTCGAATTCGACCCCTTCGCCACCGGTCAAGGTGTGCAGAATCCGCTCTTCGTAGATGTGCTGGGGTGTGTCGTCGTTCACGATAGATTGGGGCTGGACCGATTGCGTTTCGCGCAGCAGCCGGGCGAACGCGCTCACCAAGTCCCAGAGCTCGACGGCCCGCACGGACGAGGCGCCGGGCACGGTCGTCGGTTCGGACGCGTGCCGGCTGAACCGGAAGGCATGGCGCTCGGCGGCGTCGTCGAGCTTCGCGGCCGCGTCCTTGAACTGCCGGTATTCCAAGAGTTGGCGGACGAGTTCCCGGCGCGGATCGACCGCATTCGGCGCCTCCGCAGCCGCTTCCGGCACCGGGATGAGCGCCCGGCTCTTGATCTCCATGAGCGTCGCGGCCATCACGAGGAATTCGCCGGCGAACTCCACGTCGAGTTCCCGCACGGTCTGGAGGTAGACGAGGAACTGCTCGGCCAGCCGCGCGATGGAGATCTCCATCACATCGACTTCCTCTTTCTTCACGAGATAGAGGAGGAGATCGAGCGGGCCGTGGAAGGCATCGAGTTGGACGCGGTACGCCATGCCCCTTGAAATCGGCTCCGGGAGAAGCTGGGGTTCAAGGGATAGCGTGTCGGGTTTGGGAAAGGGCGAACCGAAGTGCGGATTGTGCGGGTCGGGTCGTGGCCTTGCTTTGTAGGTCGGGCCGAGTCTGCGAGGCCCGACAGGGAGAGGAATGCCGGTGTCGGGCCTCGCAGACTCGGGCCCGACCTACAAGAACTCTGAAACGACGGATTGGACGCATGCCGGAATTCGACCTCCTGACGACCGCTATCATCATCACGGGCCTCGTGGCCATCGTGATGAGCGTCGTCGGCTATGCCACGCTCGCCGAGCGGAAGGTCTCGGCGTGGATCCAGGACCGCGTCGGCCCGAACCGCGTCGGCCCCTTCGGCCTACTCCAGCCCCTCGCCGACGGCGGCAAGTTCTTCCTCAAAGAATCGCCGATCCCCTCGCACGTGGACAAGGTCTTCTACCTGCTCGCCCCCGCCGCGGCGATGGCCATCGCCCTCATGGCCCTCGCCGTCGTGCCGTGGGGCGGTACGACCCCGCCGCCGAAACCGGTGGCAGTGGAACGCAGCGGGGACGGCAAAATGCCGGACTACTCGAAGGCTGTTCAAGAGTACGACTCGAAGCAGACCGAGTACCGCGGCCAATTCCAGGGGATGATCGCCCCCGGCATCGACATCGGCATCGTCTACGTCTTCGCCCTCGGCAGCCTAGCGATCTACGGCGTCATCCTCGGCGGCTGGTCTTCGGATAACAAATATTCCTTGCTCGGTTCGCTGCGCTCCTCGGCGCAGATCATCAGCTACGAGATCCCGCTCGGCATGAGCATCGTCGGCGTAATCCTGTTCACCGGTTCGATGAATTTGGAAACGATCATCGCCTGGCAGAAGCAGCACGGCTGGTTCCTGGCGTTCCAGCCGCTGGCCTTCTTGCTCTTCATGGTCAGCGTTTACGCCGAGTGCAACCGCTTGCCTTTCGACTTGCCCGAAGCGGAACAAGAACTCGTCGGCGGCTACCTCACCGAATACGGCAGCCTGAAATTCGGGATGTTTATGCTCGGCGAATACACGCACATGATCACCACGAGCTTCCTCATGAGCATCGTCTTCTGGGGCGGCTGGAGCTTCTTCGGCCTCGAAGATTCCTTCGCCGACCCGATCGCCGCGGCCGTGTTGAAAGCGGCCATCCTCGGCGCGAAGATGCTCGGCTTCCTGCTGCTCTACCTGCTCGTCCGCTGGACGATCCCGCGCTTTCGATTCGATCAATTGATGACGCTGGCGTGGAAGGTGATGATCCCTCTTTCGCTGGTCCATCTGTTCGCGGCGATCCTCGTGCGGCAGTTCAATTTGCCGGGCTGGGTGCTGACGCTCGCTTCGGTGGGCTTGTTCTTGCTGGCTGGTGCGATCTCGGTGGCAGTGGGCGCAAG
>JAYVTJ010000813.1:0-3387 GCA_043774415.1 Fimbriiglobus sp.
TCGCAGCTCTCCCTCTGGAAGAGCTACGAACAGCTCCGCGACTCCGAGCGAAAAGTCTACGAAGGCGTCGTCGATGCCATCCGGCAGATGGAACTGAGCTACGCCACGACCAGCATCAACGAGGCGCGCAAGAACGCGCTCGAGGTCGTCGTGAAGCAGCAGTCGGAACGGCTCGGGAAGCTCGGCACGGAAGACTTCATCAGCCAGATCAACGGCTTGATCCAGAGCCAGCGCGACTTGGCCACGGCCATCTCGGAGCAGTACCGCGGGCTGGCGAACTACAACGCGGCCCTCGCCCGGCTCGAGTACGTGAAGGGGACGATCCAAGGCTACAACAACGTGAACATCGCGGAGGGCCCGCTGCCGGCGTTCGTGCAGAAGAAGGCCGCCGATCACTTCCGCGCTCTGAATGCCGCGATCAAGCTCCGCGAGCATCCGGGCGATGGGCTCGGCGTGATCCCACCGAGCGAACTCCCCGGTGGAATGCAGTCGCTGCCGCAGATGCCGGGCGGACAGTCGAACCTCCCCGATTTGCTGCCCCCGCCGCTGTCGGCCCCGAAACAGCAGACGAATGCGGGCCAGCCGGCGCCCGGTGCACTCCGGACTTGGGAGAGCTGGCAATCGACGCCGAGCAACTCGGGGGTAGCCGTGCCGGGCACTTTGCCGAAGACGCTCAGCCCCGGCCCGACCGCGACGGATATCCCGGCCACATTCAAGCCGACCGGCAGCGTGAACCTTCCGCGGCGGCCGCTCGCGGGTGCCGCGACGATCGATCCGCCGGTGCCCATCGCACCGCCGGCGCTCTCGGGCCCGACGACGCCGATCCTCCAGATACCACCGCGCTAGACAGGCCGGAGAACTCGCCGCGGCCGCAGGAATCGTTCCTGCGGCCGCGTATCATTTCCGCATGACCCGCATCTTCGTCTACGAGCACATCACGGCCCACGACATCGGCCGCGATCCCGCTTCGCCGCAACATTCGCTCTTTGTCGAAGGCCGCGCGATGTTCGACGCCATCCGCGCGGATTTCGCGGCAATCCCCGGTGTCGAAGTCCTGACGGGCGAACCCGAGTATTTCGGCGAGCTGGCCGCGACAGCGGATTGGTCGTTCGTGATCGCCCCGGAGACCGACAGTGTGCTGCTGGAATTGGCCGACTATGCGATTGCTGTCGGTGGGAGATTGCTCGGGCCGTCGCCCGAAGCGATCGCGAGGACTTCGGACAAATACGCCCTGTTCCAACATTGGGTGAGGCTGGGAGTGCCGACACCGGAAACAGTGCTCTGCCCTGCGTCGCCGACTTCGTTCCCCTGCGTGTTGAAGCGCCGCGATGGAGCCGGGTCCGAAGGGATGCGGATCATCGGGAACTCGGAGGCGATTCGGGAATTCGGTGATGAATGGATTGCCCAGCCACTGGCGAAAGGTCATGCGGCGAGCGTTTCATTCGTGGTCGGACCAAATGCTTCTCTCGCGCTGCCGCCCACTTTCCAGTGCATCTCGTCCGATGGCGACTTCCGATATTCCGGCGGCGGACTCCCCATCGCACCGCACTTCGCCCCTCGCGCCGAGCGTCTCGCCCGCAGCGCCCTCGAAGGCATCCCCGGATTGCTCGGCATCATCGGTGTCGATTTGCTCCTCGGCGCCGATCAACTGGGCCGGGATGACCTCGCGATTGAAATCAACCCGCGCCTCACGACTTCTTACGTCGGACTGCGAGCTTATCTGGAGACGAATCTCGCCGCAATGATCCTCGAACTGGCCGAGGGGTTGCCGGCCAAAGTATCACTCGAGCCGCAGGGCCGGGTCGCTTTCACAGCATCCGGGAAGTGTTCCCTCGACCCATCGCGCCGATACTGGAACAGTCCCGCCGAGATTTCATTAGTCACGACTGAGCGAAGCGCAAATCGCCGTCCCGACGCGTGAAGCCGCTGCGATCCAGATATTCGCAGATCGGGATCGCATACTTCCGGGTCGTGCCGAGACACTCGCGGATTTCGGACATCGTAAGCCCCGGCTTCTCGGCGAATGCGCTCGCCAACTGCAAGCGCATTTCGGCTTCGACTTCGGCGTGCAAGTATATCTCGGTGTTGATGCGCACGAGGAACCCCTCGGCGTAGGCCACTTCGTAAATGTCCCCGAGCGCCGAGGCATTGCCTGCCGCTTTGTTCGCGAAATCCTTCGGCTCCGGAGGTTGCAGACCCGCGACGCGGTGCTCTTCGACGATTGCGTCCTTCAGTCTGCGCTGGTTGACGCTGAGCTTCGGTTTGAAATCGGCGCGCGCGATCCGCTTGGCGTCACCCGTCAACAACTTCTGATTCAGCAGGTCATCCACGACCGCTTGGAGCAATCCATCATCGCCGATGTAGTCGAGGAAGCCCTGCACTTTCGCACGCTCGTGGCTCGTGAACAGCGGTGACTCGGCATGCAGTTTCGCAAGGACATCGAGGATCCGCTCGCCCAGTTCCGTCAACCGCCCGGCGTTGATCAGAAGTGTCCGCAGCGGGGGAAAGTGCATCTCGACGAGGCGACCCACCGCGATCAATCGCTCGACGACGGCTCCGACATCGCACGGCTTCAGCCCGACCTCGCGCACCAAATCGTCCGGTCGAAATCCGTTGAACTCGGCGAACCACGCGAAGGCCAACGCCCGGGCATCGGCATCGTCGGACCAAAGCGATTCCGCCTTCTCCAGACTTTCGACATGCCGGCGGCGCAACTTGGACGCCGTCGGCTGGAGCACTTGCCCGCCGGCCAAGGTCCATTCTCCAGAGGAATCGCGCAACACAAAGGGTTGCCCCCAAACCGCCGTGATCGTTCCGCGGAGGAAGAGCTGGGCGAGTGCCCATTCTCCCGGCTCGATCCGATCGCAGTCGAGCAGCGAGATACTCGCCGTGGCCTCGGCTGTGGCGATGTGCAACCGGCAGGTCAGGCGATGCGGGATTGGCTTCGGCGCCGACGCGAGAGCCCGCACTCTCACCGTGAGGACGCGGCTCGACTTCAAGTAGCCCGGCTTCGCCAGTTCGTGACCCCGCTCGATCTGCCCGAGTGGAACCCCGGCGAGGTTGATCGCCCCGCGCTGACCCCGGTGCAACTCCGGGACACTCTGCCCATGCCGGTTCAACCCGCGCACGCGGACGAGTTGCAACCCGCCATCGCAGAAGTGCCATACGAGTTCGTCTTCCACCCGCACCGAACCCGAGACGATCGACCCCGTGACCACGGTCCCGTGACCCGCCACGGTGAAGGCGCGGTCGATGGGCAGGCGGAACCATTCGGACGATTCCCGAACCGCGATCCGCCCGCAAGCGGCGAGCAGCGCGGCCTTCAACTGCGCGATCCCCTGCCCCGTCACGACCGACGTCGCGATGATCGGCGCATCCTCCAAGAAG
>JAYVTJ010000814.1:0-5504 GCA_043774415.1 Fimbriiglobus sp.
AGCGCGTGCTCGGCGACGGCCTTGAAGAAGTAGAAGGCGGAAGGATCGACCAGGTTCTCGGAGACGATGTCCTTCGCGGCGAGCAGCGCTTCTTCGTACACACGCTTGCCGGCGAGGCCCTTGGCGAAGGCCGCGGCGAGGTTCGTCTTGGCGAAGGCGTCCTTCTCGTTCTTGATCGAGGCGGGGACTTCCGTGGAGGGCGTCGCGGCCGCATCGCGGGCTTCGTCGATGGCCTTCTTGGCTTCGGGATTCGCGAGGGCGATCGATTCGAGTGTGCGGTCGAGCGCGGTCTTGTCGTTCTGCGCCCAGATTGCGTCCACCTTGGCCTGATCGAACTTGCCGACGGCCTTGAGGTAGACTTCGACCTTGGCCTTGGCGGCGTCGGTCGGCATGGCGCGGAGCGTGCCGAAGGTCAGAGCAGAGGGCCGCTCCCCGGCCGGTTTGACTTCCTTTTCCGCGGCGAATGCGCCCGAGGCGGCGGTCGCCGAGAGGGCCATCGTGAAGAGCCATTTGCGCAGTGTCATCGAATGAACTCCGAGAAGGTGAAGAAAGTAGTCCGAAGGAGCCGGGGCGGGCGGGATCGCAGCCCCGGCGGAGATTGCTCAATCATATCCCAGGATGCGGGTCGGGTGCAACACTTTACTGATTGCTTCCGCTCGCGATTTTGTCAATCATTTCTTGGAGCTTCGTCTGTCGGGCCGAAAGCTGCCGGAGTTCGCCCTGGATGAGTGGGTCCTTGGACTGCTCGATCTTCTCCTTGTTGCCGTACATCGAGGTCCGGTTGTTGACCTGCAATTGCAGCGTCCGGATCAACTTGAGTTCGGCGAGTAGGTCGATCAGCTTCTTGTCCCCCGGCTTGCTGTCGCCCGGCGGCTTCGGTTCCCCCGGCTTGGCCGCCTCGGCTTGGGCCTTCTTCAGCGCGTCGATCATGTCCTTGAGCATCGCGATGATCTCTTCTTCGATCTGCTGGGTGTTCTTATCGACGTAGGTCTGGGCCAGCCGGCGCTGCACGGCGATCATGTCCTGGCGGACTTCTTCGAGCACCTTGGCGAACGCGACGGCCGAGCCTTCGCTTTCGAGGAGCTTCAAAGCCCGGTCGGCTTCGGCGACGATTTCGCCCTCCTTGTCCCCCTGCTGCTGGGCCTTCTGCTGGTCGGCCGTCTCCTTGACGCCGTTCTTCGCGATGATCCCCTTGTCGATCGACTGGGTCGCGTTATAGACGTCGATCTGCATCGCGAGCATCTTGGCACAGCGGGCTTCCACGTTGGCGAGGAGCTTCTTCATCTCCTCTTCGCGGAGCTGCTTCAAGCGCTTTTCGAGTTCTTCAATCGCCTTGGCCAGTTGCTCGATGGCTTTGTCTTGGTTCTTCCCGGCGTCCGGACGCTTGTCCTTGTTCAGATCCTTTTCGGCTTCCTGCTGCGGCGGAACCGCTTCTTGGATTTCCTTCGCGCCGGGGGTCGGCTTCTGGCCGGGCTGACCCGGTTTCGGTTCGCCGCCGGCACCGGGCTTCGGCTCGCCGCCGCCCGGCTTCGGTTCGCCTGGCTTGCCTTCGCCGCCCATGCCGGGCTTGCCGGCGCCCTTGCCTTCGCCGGCTTTGCCTTCGCCCGGCTTCGCTTCGCCGGCCTTCGGTTCGCCCGGCTTGCCTTCGCCCTTGCCCTTGCCCTCGCCTTTGCCTTCACCCTTGCCCTTGGGCTCGCCCGCGCCGGGCATCGGCTCTTTGGGCATGCCGCCATCCTTCGGCATCCCGGCATCGCCCTCTTTGCCCATGTCCTGACCGGCCTTCGGCATCCCGGCGTCCTTCGGCATCTCCTTGCCGCTGTCCTTCGGTTCGCCCGCGCCTTCGCCCGGCTTCGGTTCGCCTTCTTTCGGTTCCCCGCCCTTGGCTTCGCCCTTCTCGGCGCCGGTATCCTTCTTCTCGTCGCCGGCGGGTTCGCCCGGCTTCGGGTCGCCCTTGGCATCGGACTTCGGATCGGCGGGCTTTTCGCCCGGCTTCTTGTCGTCCTTCGGATCGCGTCCGGCGGCCTTCGCGGCGAGGTCTTCCGTCCGCTTCGCGAGTTCCTTCTGGGTCTCTTCGAGCTTCTTCGTGTTGCCCTTCTTCGATTCCGTGATGGCCTGATTCGTCTCGGTGTCCCGCTTCACGCCTTGGGCTTCTTTCAGTATCGCTTCGAGCCGCTTGATCTCGGCCTTGATGCGGGCCGATTCGTCGTCGGTGTTGAGGATGTTCAGGATTTCCTGGAGCATCTTGGCGAGCTGCTTCTCGTCCGCGGAGATGGCCCCGAGGTCGCCGATCGACTTGCCGTTCTTCGACAGCCCGACGATGAGCTTGCTGAACTGCCCCTCGACGTTCGACTTCATCGCCTCTTCGATGGCCTTGAGCACGACGACGGCCGTGGCTTTGTCTTCGGCGCGGTCGCTCTTTTCGAGCCGCTTGGCGAGCCGGAAGAGGCTCTCTTTGAACTCGGAGAACTTCTTGGCGTCGATTTCGTGCTTGGCTTTGATCTCCTCCGGCGACAGGCCGGGGGTCGGCGTCGGCGCGGGGGTCGAGGCCGGAACCGCCGGTTTGGCCGGGGTTTGCGCTGTGAGGAACGATGTCAGGACGAACAGGCTCGCCGTGGCGGCCAGCAAGCTCGGCAGGATTCGGAAGCGGAACTTCATCGCATACCTCCAGAGGAGATCAATTCGGACTGTCGTTTCGGGTGAGGGTCACCTGTCAATTCAGACGAGGCACCCGGCTCTTTCCAACTCGGATGGGTCACAATTCGCCCGCCGGCGGTCGAACCGTGACCGTCCCGTTACGCTTTCACTTGATCACGATGATCTGCTGATCGACGGTCTTCCCGACGAACGGCTTGATCTGGAGCGTGTAGCTCCCGGGTTTCATCCCGGCCGTGACCTCGTAGCTGAACTCCTTCGCATCGTCCCGCGCCACGACATCCTTGGGCAGTTTCAGGTCGCTGTCGGCCGGCGGAATGATCGTGATGAGCAGTTGCCCCTGATCGTAGAGCTTGAAGTCGATGGCGTGCTTGACCGTCACCGACTTGCCGACCTGCACCTCGATCGGCTTATTGGCGGTGATCTGCGGCCGGCGGAGCTTATCGATCTCGTCTTTGACGAGGTCGTCGAAGGCCCGACCCAACCGCTTGTGCTCATCGAGGAGATCCTGCAATTGCTTCCGGGCCGAGCCGATTTCGACCAAGCTCCCCGAGAGACTCCGGAGCTTCGAGAGGGCCAGCCGGAGGTTGCCGAGCTGCGTCCGGGCCGCATCGGTTTCGGGCGGGGCGGGCAACTGGCCGCCGTTGAGTGTGCCCTGGAAGGTGCCGAGGGCCGCTTCCGCCTGCGGGAAGGAGCCGATGGGGCTGGTGCCGTCCAGCAGCCGCTTCGTCTCGGGGATGATGCCTTCGCCGCCGGCGGTGCGGTACTTCTCGAGCAGCTTCGGATTGCAGCGGTTCGTTTCGATTTCGCGGTAGAGCCGCTCGTAATCGACGAGCACCGACATGAGCTGATCCTTCGACTTGCCCACGTCCTGCAGGATGTCGAGCGCCCGCACGGCCGAGCTGCTGATCTGGTTCTTGCTCGGCGCTCCGAGCAGGCCGAGTTCCTGGCTGAGCTTCGATTCGCAATCGACGATCCGCTTCAGAATTTCGTCGAGCTTCACCGTCTGATTTTCTTCGTCCTTCAAGATCTCCGCGAGGAGATCCCCTTCGGACACGACCAGCAGTCGGATCGGTTCGACATTCGACGATTTCTTGCCGATGATCGGCGTCCCGTCCCCCTTCACGAGCGGCTTGCCGTCCTTGCCGATCAGTTCCGTATTCGAGTCGGTCGCGGTGATGTTGAGGTCGATCTTGTAGCGCGGCTGGATTTCCGATTCGGACACCGGCAACGTGGTGAGGTTCGTTTTGAGGTCGAAGTAGTCGAAGTTCGCGTCGCCGAACTTGATCTGCTTCACGACGCCGCGGATCGCGCTGCGATCCCCGTTCGCGGCGAGCGTCCCGTCGAGCTTCGTGAGGGTGTCGCGCGTCAGGCGGCCGTACTCGTCGGTGAAGCGGTTCACCGGCGCCGAGCCGAACTGCTTCTGCTCGGCCTTCGATCCGACCTGCTCGTAGACTATCCGGTTGCCGCCGATGACGGCGACTGTACCGAAGGTCCGCACCGGTCCGCCGAAGGCGCCGACCATCCCGCCCGCGACCTGGGCCTGGAGCGTCGAGACGATCGACGATTCGACCTTCGTGTAGGTGTATTCGTACTCGACCCGGCTCAGGCCGGTGTCGTCGCTGATGCGGCTCTCGGCGACGAACGGGATCATCGCGATCGGCGTGCACATGTACGCGTTGCCGACCTTGCGGAGCACGTCCACGGCGACTTCGACCAGCGGCGGCTGATCCTCGTTCACCTGGATCGTGATCGACCGCTTCGCCGTCACGCCGTCCAGGTCCGTCAGCGTGTATTCGAATTCGACGAGTTCGCGGATCGTGTCGTCGCCGCGGAAGCGCAGGCCGAAGTCGGTGAACCCGGCGTCGTCCGCCTTCTCCCATCCGATGACTTGTTTTCCGACGGCCGCGAACACCGGGGCGAAGCCGTCGCCGGGGAGATTCTTCTCCCAGAGCTTCTTGCCTTCGCCCTTCGGCGCGATGGCCACCTTCCGCAGCGGCTTGTCCGCCTTCGCAAAGATTTCGACGTCGGTGCCCGTCGGCACGGGGAAGATCGACTTCTCGCTCGTGAGGCTGATCTTCTGCTCGGCGAAGAGCTGCTTCTTGCCGCGGAGGATGGCGAGCGGGTGGACCTTGTCGCCGACATCGATCGGCGCCGGGTAGTAGAGGTACGCGGGCTGGAATTCGTTGCGGTAGAGTTCGATGAGCATCGGCGGCGGGATCAGTTCGATGAACTTCGGCGGCGTCCGGTAGTCTTCGCCGCGGACGACGAAGGAGACGCGGTTCTCCTTGATGCCGTTGACTTCGCAGGTGAACTCGCCATTCGGCTCGGCCGTGAGGTTCGAACTGCCGCCGGAGCGCGTCCCCGTGAAGGTGAGGATCATCCCCTCGGGCTTCACGAGC
This sequence comes from Fimbriiglobus sp., assembly GCA_043774415.1. Taxonomy (GTDB): domain Bacteria; phylum Planctomycetota; class Planctomycetia; order Gemmatales; family Gemmataceae; genus JALHQU01. The sequence goes on from JAYVTJ010000814.1 coordinate 5,055, forward strand.
TTGCGCAGCTTGCGGGTCATCCAGACGTCGTTCGCGAGTTCGTCGAGCTTGGCGAACGTGTCGCGGACGAGTTCGTGCGAGGTCGTCAGTTGACCTTCGACATCGTCGAGGCTCGCGTCCGACAGATTGACGGTGGTGCTCTTACCCGCTTCTGTCACCGGCACCGTCGAGAGATCTATCGGGGCGATGCCGAACTCGGGCCGACCGAGGTCGGAAACCAGCAGCGGCCGCCATCCTTCGACGCAGGGAACGGTTTCGGACTTCCCGTCGGCATTCTTCACGACACGGTTCTCGTCGGCGATAACCCACCGGTAGGCGCGGGCGCGGATGCGGGGCGCGCCCGCGTCTTTGCCTTGGCGGAGTTCGCCGGGGATCAGTGCACCGGTCTGCGGGTCTTTGGTATCGATTGGGAACCCGACGAGTTCGATGTGCGACCGCCGCGGCCACGGG
>JAYVTJ010000815.1:0-3546 GCA_043774415.1 Fimbriiglobus sp.
CCCGTAGGGTGGGTCGAGTCTGCGAGCCCCACCGTTCCACAAATCGCCGATGGTGGGGCTCGAAGGCTCGACCCACCCTACGAAGATGACGATGCCCCCAACCGCGCTTTCAACCGCTCCGCATACGCCGCCGGCGACAGATCCCGTTCCAGGTCCGCTTTCGCCCGTGCTCCTTTCGCAATCGCTTCTTCCCGATGCTCCACCACATACCGCATCAGCTCCGCCGCGTGATCCAAATCGGGATCGGCCCACACCGACCCTTTCGGATACGGGTGGTGATCGACCTCCGACGCCCTCCGCTCGTATCGCACCAAGTAGCTGTTTTCCTCGGTCATGAAGTCCAAATTCCCCGAGTAGCCCGTCGCGATCACCGGCTTGCCCATCAGCATCGTCTCGGCCAGGCCGAGGCCCAGCCCTTCCGAGCGGTGCAGACTCGCGTAGCAATCGCAGCAGTTCATCAGCGCCAGCAGATCCCCGCGCGGCAGCACTTCGTTCCGCAGCAGCACGCCCGCTTCAGCGCAGCGCGCTTTGAGCTTCTCGAACTCCTCCGGCGCTTTGTCGCCGCGCGACACCTTGATGACGAGATCGACCGGCTCCGTCGGCGCGAACGCTTTCCGGAACGCTTCGATCAACCCGTACGGGTTCTTGCGGCCCACCGTGCTGAACATGTCGAACGTGAACAGGAAGACGAACCGCTCCGGCACCAGTCCGAAGAACTCGCGCGGCCGCGGGGCGAACGGCGGCAGCTCGACGCCGGGGAGCATCGTGATGACCGGCACCTTCAGGTACTTGCGGAAGGTCGCGGCGATGTACCGCGTCGGCGCCCAGACTTCGTCGGGCCACGCCATCAACTTCGCCAAATGGTCCGGCACCTCTTCGAGTTCCCAGTACCAGATGGCGATCCGCTTCACGCCCGGCCGCACGTACAGCCCCGTGAGGCGGTACATTTCGGTCGGCGACGTATCGAGGCCCGCGACGAAGACGGTCGTGTCGTAGCGCTCGCGGTCGTGGTAGCGCCGCTGCGGCTTGCGGGTCACTCGCGGCAGCACCGGCAGATCGCGCAGCGCCGTCGGGAAGCCCGCGACGTGCAGCGCCCGCACGAGGCCGAGCGCCACTTCCTGCAAGCCGCTCACGAACTCGAAATGCCCGTGGACGTTGACGCCGCGGCGGGCGTCGTCGGGCGCGACCGGCGGCTCGGCCGCGGCGCCGAGTCCGGCCGCGGGGAGCCACTTCTGCTGGATCGAGTACCGTTTATTGAGGTACGCCTTGAGCTTCGGCCACCCTTCGATTGTGAGCGCATCGGGCACGGCTTCCTGCCAGCTCGGCTCGAAGCGGTACGTCACGGCGAGGCCGCGATCGGGGCGGAGGTCCATTTCGGCGAGCATCCAGAGCACTTCGCCGGTGGTCAGCCCCGACTCGCGTTCCGCATTGACGGCCGCCCAGCGCAGGAAGCCGCCGCGGTGCTTCGGGCAGAGCGCCAGCGGGTACTCCTCGCGCAAATCGGCGCGCAGCTCGTAGGTCCGCAGACCCTGCTCGCCGGGGTAGAGCGCGTAGGCGGCCGCGATGTTGGCAACTGCCTCCGGAGGCAGCCCGAGTTCCGTCGCCCCCTCGGTGGCGAACCACTGCGCCGCGGCTCCGTCGGGTCCTCCTTGGAAGGCATCGGGGAAGCGCGCCCGCAGATCGGGCCGCGCGGCGAGCGCGGCGAACACATACCGCACGGCCCCCGGCACCGACTCGGCGGCTTCGCGGACGTCGCCGGTGAACGGCTTGGCGCCGTTGCGGACGAGCATGCCGTTGAGGGTGGGGAGGTTCCAGATGTCGAACGACAGCGGCGGGTACTCCCCGTGCCGGAAGTACGTGAGGCGGCGGTGGACGCGGGCGATCAGCTTGCGGAGACGGGCGCGCATGCGGGGGGTTCCGGGGACAGGGCCGCGACGCTGCGAATTTTACGGAAAAAAGTGGAAGCACGCCCTCCGCCCCGCAGAGTACGATCCGAGAAAACGCTCGATAATCGTATGCGATCGAAGTGTCTGGGCTCTCTCCGGAAATGCAACGGCCGATCATCGTGACAAGACCGTGTAACCGCTGCGGCGGCGCCGGTGCCAGAACGCACGCATCTCCAACGTGTCGAATCGATGTCGAGGCGGCGGGATAATCGTGGCGCGTTGCGAGTAATGCGAAATCTTCGATGGTGATTCGAATGCCGCTCGATCGCAGTTCTCCGTTTCATCTTCCGAAGTGATTCCAGGAGCGACGGTCTTACCTCCGACCGTCGCTCACGCGTCCGGCTCGGAAAGACTCACTTCTCCTTCTTCGGCTCCGGGTCGCCGAGCTTCTTTTTGCCGGTGATGTACAGAATCGCATCCTCCGCCACCAGCCGCAGTGTCGGGTCGGGCTTCCACTCCTTAGGGGCGTCCGGCGGCTTCACCGGGTCCTTCGACCCGGCCTTGATCTTCTCCAGTTCCGGCAGCACCCCGCGGGCCTCGGCGCCGATCTGCGCCAGCGCCGACATCGCCGCGATCACCAGTTCCGGCTCGGGGTAGTTCAGCGCGTCGGCGATCTGCGGGATCACCGGGCCGGCCTTGGCGCCGAGCGCCGAACAAGCGTTGATCGCGTGCATCCGCACCATCGGCGAATCGGGAAACTTGATGTACCCGGCAATCTTCTTGAGGTGCTCGGCGAGCACGCGGTCGTCGTACATGATGTTGAGCAGGTAGAGCCAGCAGAGCACGCCCTTATCGCCCTTGATCCCTTTTTCCTGCTCGACTTTGATCCGCGCTTCGACCGGCTCGAGGTAGAGCTTGATGTCCTTGATGTACTCCTCGGGCTTGTCCGGCTTGGGCGGCCCGATGGCGAGCAGCGCGTGGATCGCCTCCATCCGCACGCCGGTGCAGACGTCTTTGAGGAGGACGTTCAGCAGGTACTTCGCGGCGATGTCGTTGGGCTTCCCCTTCTCGGTGGCCGGGGCGCCGATGCGGCCGAGGGCCGTGGCCACCGACTGGCGCGTCTCCCACGACGGATCGGAGCCGGCCCCGCGGATTTCGGGGATCGCCGCGACCGCCTCCTGGCCGAACGACATCAGCGAGCGGACGCAGTAGAGCCGGACGATGCTGGCGTTGCCGGTGTTCGCGAGGCAGGTGCGGAGCGCGCTCACGGCCGGCTTCACCTGATCGTCGATGTCGAAGCCCATGCTGCTGATGATCGTGATGGCGATGATGCGGACGCCGGGATCGGGGTCCTTGTAGATGAGTTCCGTGATCGGGACGATCGCCGGCTTGCGGGCGTCCGGCCCGAACTGCGGGAGCGACTTCAGCGCCATCTCGCGCTGCTGCGGGTCGGGCTGATTGATCGCGTTGAGCTGGAGCAGCCAGGCCTTGAGGTCCTTGCCATCGACGTACTTCGGGTACTCGATCTTCTTCGGCTCCTTCGGCGGATCGGTCGGCTTCGGCGGATCCGTGGGCTTGGGGGGATCGGCCGGCTTCACCGGTTCGACCTTCGGCGGCTGCGGTTCGACGGCCGTCGGCGGCTTCACGCCGACGATGGGCT
>JAYVTJ010000816.1:0-2487 GCA_043774415.1 Fimbriiglobus sp.
CGGTGCGGAGGTAGTTGTCCGCGAGGTCGAGCAGTCGGAGTTCCTTCGGGCCCCGCGAGTGGCACAGCGGCTCGAGCGTGTCGGCCGGGATGGTGCCGCTGTGCGTGCGGAGCTGCGTGGCCTGCGTCCAGAACTTCGACCGCGCCAGCACTTCCATGTTCCGCCGGGCGCTGCCGCAGCCGTTGATCTCGAGTTTCATCAGCGATTCGAGAGCCCGCGTGTTCAGCAGAGATTCGAGCGAGATGCCCGCGAGCGGCGTACCGGAGACATCGAGCGAATGCAGCCGCATCGCGGGATTCGCCTGCTCGAATGCCCGGTAGGCATCGGGCCCGATGGGGTTATCGGAGATGTCGAGATGGCGAAGTGATGCGGCATGACACAACTTCAACAGGGCACCCAAAAATCGGGTGTCCACATCGCGGCCGTGAATGCCGAGTTGTCGCACCGGTCCATCTTTCAGCAACTCGTAGATCGAGTGATTCCAATCCGTCTTCATGGCGAGCGTCAAAGCTTGTTGCCGTTGGACTCGGCCGCCGATCTCCAACGTCTCGAATACCCCGCCACTTCGAGGCCGGAGGATTTCGAGGGCAGACTCTGCAGCCAAATGGCAATCGGTGAGAATCAAAGAGTTGAACGCGCTCGAAAGCCGAGTTCTCAGCAGCCGAGTGAAACCCTCCGGGAAACGTTCCGTTCCGGAGAAGTCCAACTGTTGCACGCACGCGAAGGGATGTGGGAGCTCGATGGACCGGTGCACAATTCGATCGCGGCAACCCCACTGTTGGAACGTCCACGACCGGACCGGTTGCGTTCCGAAAAGAGACTCGACTCCGGCGATACCACACTCCGTAGCTTCATCCACGAATCCGCGCCGCCAGACCCACTCGCTCAATCCCCGAGTGTCGCTCAACCAAACTCGCTCATTCGCACCCAGCAGCTCGTGTTCGCGATCCTCCAATTCCCGGTACTTCGGATCGTACTCCGCGAGCGTCGCCAGTTCGCACTGGACTCGGATGAACTCCGCGTGGGCGCCGTCGCCGGTCTCGTCGAGGTAATCGGCGAAGACCAGCCTCGGGAGGTCGTCGTCCGGGGAATCGATGACGGCGCGCAGGAAGGCGGAGTGAGACATGCGGGAATTGTAGGCGGTCAGTAATCCGACGGCGGGACCAGCCCATCGCTGCGGTGGGCCAGTTGGCCCAGCACGAACTCGGAGACCGTATTCCGGACCTTCCGCACACCGCCGTCGGCGAAAGCGAATTGCGTAACGCCCGTATGCCGGCTGCCGAAGAGCCAACGCGGGTCGGTCGGAACGCTCGCCAAGGGGAAGCCGGGCCCGGCCGCTCGGCTCGAGCATTCGATGTTGTGGGCGTCGTACGTATTGCAGTCGGCCGGCCAAGTGCCCTCCAGACCCTGCGGCACATGCTTCTCGCCGACGAGGACGGTGTTCGTCGTCCCGTCGCTGAGGTCGAGGATGCGCAGGCCGCGCGGGAAGACGAGTGCGCCGGTTGGCGACGGGTAGGTGATCGACGCGTTGGCCGGGCGGACCGGCTGCGTCGAATCGTAGCCGGTGGTGCCGATGCTCGCCGCGTAGTCGCCGAGGCTACCGGACGTGCTGTACGGGAACGCGCAGCCGGTGTTCGCCTGAACGACCGGCTTGGAGACACCGCCGACATTCCGCCGGGAGGGGCAGAAGAATACTTTCACGCGCGTCTGCAGGACATCGGGCCCGATCGAGTAGATCGGCACATTCGGTTGCCAGCGATGGTGGAGGTTGTCCTGTTCGAGGAACGGGAGGAGCAGCCAAACCCACGATTGCGACTCGCCACCCAACCGCGACGGCGGCAGGGTTTCGAAGGTGCTCTCGTGCAGCGCGATCGCCAGGCCGATCTGCTTCAAGTTGTTGGCGCACTGTAGGCGCGACGCCGCCTCGCGGGCCTTCTGCACGGCCGGCAAAAGCAGGCCGATGAGGGTGGAGATGATGGCGATCACCACCAGCAGTTCGATCAGGGTGAATCCGTGCCGCATTCGCCGAGTCATGGCTGCTCCCATCGGGAATTCATTTCGCCTTCGGCGCCGTCGCCCCGGAGATCATCGCGGGCGGGATCGAGAACTTGAACGACCCCCGGCCGCCCCACGCTTCCGCCGGCAGCTCGAGTCGGAGCGTCTCGCCCGAGGGCGGCGGGTCGAAGATGAGCTTCGTGCCCACCGACGAGGCCGGGGTCAATTCCGAACCGTTGTAGAGCATCCCGGATACGGCCCGCGAACCCATCGACGCGAGTGCCACGGGCTTGCCGCCGGCGGTCAGCTTGGCGTCGGGCACGGATCGCGGGACGGTCGCGCCCCACGCGGCGAACGACACCGGTTTCCCGTGCCCGAGGTGGTGGATCTGCAATGAGATCGCCAAGTACCGCTCCTTCGTGCTGCTCGGTTTGCCTCCGCTCAGTTCGACCGGCCCGACGACCGCGGAAGTCACTTCGATCTGCACCGTCC
>JAYVTJ010000817.1:0-3747 GCA_043774415.1 Fimbriiglobus sp.
ACTTGCCGCAGTCGCCGCCGCCGATCTTCAGCGTGTAGTCGCCGTCCTTCAAGCCCGTCACCGCGAGCGTGTACATGCTGAGGGCGAGCACATCCGGGGCGAGCGGCAGAATCGACCGCGCACCGTCCGCGATGGGGAAGGGGAGACTCTCGTCGAGACGCTCGAATGCGACCCCGGCCGGACCGGCTTTGATGTCGCTCACGGTGCAGCCCTTGGCCTCGGCCTTGCCGGTCGGCGCATCGACCGAAGCGCTGCTCACGAAGCCGTCGGCACCGAGGTCTTTCAAAAGCGCCGCGGCCATCATGAGCTGACCCGGTGCACCGGGGTGGACCGGATCGCCGAGCAGGCTGATGCCCTTCGGTGAAGGGTTCTTATCCTGGGCCGCGAGGAACGCGCGGAGCTGCTCAATTCCGGCAAGGGTATCGTCGGCCGCGACCTGTTTCATCTCGGCGATGGCGATTTGCAAGCGCTCGCGCGGCTTGTTCTTGCCCCACGGATCGAGGCAGGCGTGGAACTGATCCGCGAACGGGATCTTCTCCTTTTCGGAGAGCATTTTGAGTGCGGTCGCGTATTCGTCGAGGGTCACATTGCGACCGGCGAGCTTCGTCGAAACGGTGCCGTCGTTCACGGGGCTGGCGGTGAGGATCACCGGCCGCGCGCCCGACTTCCGGATGCGTTCGATCATCGTGACCATGTTTTTCGTGAACGCTTCGGTCTTCGTCCCGCCGCTGTCGTTCATACCGAGTTCGACCGAGACGACCGTCGGCTTCCACGCGCCGATGTCGTAGTCGAAGCGCGCGAGCGTCGAGGGGATCGTGTGGCCGCCGACGCCGGAGTTGCGGAAGGCGAACTTCATCTTCGGATAGCGGGCGTAGCAGAAGGCTTCGAAGTAGTTCGAGTGCAGGTGCTGCGCGGTGATGCTGTCGCCGGCCATCACCCAGATGTCGCCCTCTTTGAGGGGGAAGGCGGGGTCGGCAGCTTGCAGCGGTGCTGTGAGCAACGTGAGGAGACCGAGGGTCGCGGACAGACGGACGAGACGCATTGAGAGGCTCCGTGAGAGGGAGATTATTAGCCGGACGCGCTGACGCAACGCCGCATCACGTCTCGAAAATATCCAGCGGGGTGCCGGTGCTCAGCGGCTTCGTCAGCCCCTGCTTCGTGACGCGGGCTTCGTACGGGACGCCGAGCGAGTGGAAGATCGTCGCGCTCAGATCCTGCGGTCGCACCGGTTTGTCCTTCACGTAGGCGCCGATCTTGTCCGATTCACCGTAGACGATGCCACCCTTGATGCCGCCGCCGGCGAGGATCGCGGGGTAGCAGTGCGGCCAGTGCTGCCGGCCGGGGTTCTCGCCGGGGATGATCTTCGGAGTCCGGCCGAACTCGCCCGCGCAGACCACGAGCGTGTTCTCGAGCATGCCGCGCTCTTTCAAATCGGCGAGCAGGGCCGAGAGCGCTTCGTCGAGCCGGGGCAGGCAGAATCCCATGCCGTAGGAGCCGTTGCCGAAGGCGTTCCCCATGCCCATGTTGCTGCCGTGCATGTCCCAGCTCGAACTGGGCGGGCCGCCGAGTTTGTCGGCGGTGGACTTTCCGACCCAGCCGTTGACGGTGACGAAGCCGACGCCCGATTCGACGAGTCGGCGCGCGAGCAGCAGGTTCTGGCCGAGCGGGTGGCGTCCGTAGCGATCGCGGACGCGCGGCTCCTCGCGTTCGACATCGAACGCCTTGCGCGGGCCGTCCGAGTTCGACAGTTCGAAGCCGCGACGCTGGAGTTCCTGCCACTCGGTTTTCGTCCGGTTCAAATCGTCGAGCAAGTTCCGACGATCGGCACTGCGAGCGGGGGTTTCGGTCGAGAAGAGTGAGTCGGGCGCTTTGAAGTTCGCCATCGATGGATTGTTCTCGGCCGTGCCGACGAAGAGCGGGGCGTACGGCGAACCGAGCGAGCCGCCGGTGCCGATGTTCGGGGCACAGAAGACGGGATCGCCGATGCATTTGATTAGCCAGACGTACGAGGCGACGTTGCGCTCGCTCGGGCGCACCTTCGACAGCACCGACCCCATGTAGGGCGAATCCTGCGGAGCGTCGGACTGGCCACTGAGGCTGTTGTGCATCGCGTCGAAGTGGTTGCTGATGTTGCCGGGGTGTGTCATCGAGCGGATGAGGCAGAAGTCTTTGGTCAGCTTCGCCAGCTTCGGATGCAGCTCGCTGATGCGCATACCGGGCACGGCGGTGGCGGTCTGCTTGTACGGCCCGCGGATTTCTTCCGGGGCGTCGGGCTTCATGTCCCAGGTGTCGAGGTGGCTCGGCCCGCCGCAGAGGAGGATGAAGATGACCGACTTGCCGTTGGTGCGCTTCTCGCCGGTGCCCGGGAGAGGCACGCTCGCCGTGACGGTGCCGGGCAGGCCCATGCTGAGGGCCGAGACGCCGCCGAGGTGCAAGAGTTGCCGACGGGTGAGGGGTGCGCTCATCGGTGATGTCCGAAAGTGAAGGGAGGCCCGGCAGAAGAACGGGTGAGCGTTCGTGCGAAGAGAGTAACACCCGGGCGCCGCGACTGCAAACGGAGAACTCGGATAGGTTGAACGGATAACCCCCCGTGCGGAACGCCCGATGACCGACACCCGCTACCGCGCCGCCGACTTGATCGACTACGCCACCGCACTCTTCGCCGCCGCGGGGTGCGATGGCGACAAGCCCGCGATCATCGCCGCGGCGTTGGTCGAAGCCGATCTGCTCGGTCACACGACGCACGGATTGCAACTGGCTCCCGCGTACCTCGCGGAACTCGCGTCGGGCGGCATGACCGCACAGGGCGAGCCGCAGAGAATGGCGGAACGGCGCGCCGCGATCACTTGGGAGGGCCGGCGCTTGCCGGGTGTCTGGCTGACGGCGAAGGCCGTCGAACTCGCGGTCGAACGGGCCATCGAATGCGGCACCGCGACGGTCGTCATCCGCAACAGCCATCACATCGGCTGCCTCGCGGCGTTCCTCCAGCGCGCCACCGATCGCGGGATGATGATCGTGATCGCGAGTTCCGATCCGGCCGGGGCCAGCGTCGCCCCATTCGGCGGTCGCACGCCGGTCTTCACGCCCGACCCACTCGCGGTGGGTATCCCGACCGACGGCGATCCGATCCTCATCGACATCAGCGCGTCGATCACGACCAACGGACTGGCGGGGCGTTTGAGGAAGGAAGGCCAGCGCTTCCCCGACGTATGGGCACTCGATGCAGCGGGGATGCCAACCGATGATCCCGAAGCGCTGTACGCCGATCCGCCGGGGACGCTGCTGCCGACGGGCGGTCGCGATCACGGGCACAAAGGGTACGGTCTGGCCCTGCTGGTCGAAGCGCTGACTCAGGGTTTGAGCGGCTTCGGTCGATCGGACGCCCCGACCGGCTGGGGCGCATCCGTGTTCGTCCAAGTCCATGATCCGGCCGCGTTCGGCGGGATCGACGCCTTCCGCCGGCAGACCGGCTGGCTCGCGGACGCCTGCCGCAGTTCTCCGCCGGTGCCCGGTGGCGAAGCGGTGCGGCTCCCCGGTCAGCGCGGATTGGCGAACAAGCGCCGCGCCCTGATCGAAGGTGTCCGCTTATACTCGGGTATCCTCGAAGCGCTGGCACCGCACGCCGCGAAGCTCGGCGTCTCCCGGCAGCCATCGCCGATCTGACCCCGCGGGTGCTACTTTTATTCTTGGAGTTTGGGAGCTGCGCCCTGCCTCGTAGGGCGTGGTCGAGTCCGCGAGACCCGCCGT
>JAYVTJ010000818.1:0-2327 GCA_043774415.1 Fimbriiglobus sp.
CGGATGGCGTGCTTGTACGATTCGACATCGAAGGTCGAGGTCGCAGTGTCGTAGAAGCGCAGCAGGTTCAGCGAGGCGAGGTTGCACGCGGTGTCGTCGAGGAACAAATATTCACTACAGGGGTTGCTCGCGTGGATCTGCCCGTCCACGGGGCAGGTGTGCCACTCGTTGATCGTGGTGCCGAACTGGACGCCGGGGTCGGCACAGCTCCACGCGGCCCAGGAAATCTGGTCCCACATCTCGCGGGCTTTGAGCGTCTTGCTCGGCTTCGGCGAGCGGCTCTGCGCCTTCGACTTCTCCAGTTCCGTGCGCCAGTAGAGGTGCCACGGGCCATCGTTCTCGACGGCCTTCATGAAGTCGTTCGTGATGCGGATCGAGTTGTTGCTGTTCTGCCCGGACACGCTGAGGTACGCCTTCGATGTCCAGTCGGTGTCGTACTCCTCGATGTCGATGCTCGTGTAGCCCTGCTTCGCGAGCTGCATGACGCGGGCGATGTAATTCTCGGGCACGAGGGCCGTGCGCGAATCGAGCACCGCCTTGCGGAGGACGCCGTTGAACTTCGGATCGTACTGCTGCGATTTGTCTTCGTGGCCGTGGATCGCCTTCAAGATCAGGTTGAGGTGCTTGTTCAGCAGCCGGGAGCCGGACACGAGCGCGGCGACCTTCTGTTCTTCGACGACCTTCCAGTTGATGAAGTCTTCGATGTCCGGGTGGTCGAGGTCGAGCACGACCATCTTCGCGGCGCGGCGCGTGGTGCCCCCCGATTTGATCGCCCCGGCGGCGCGGTCGCCGATCTTGAGGAAGCTCATCAGCCCCGACGATTTGCCGCCGCCGGAGAGGGGTTCGCCATCGCCGCGGATCGCGGAGAAGTTCGAGCCGGTGCCGGAGCCGTACTTGAAGATGCGGGCTTCGCGGACCCAGAGGTCCATGATGCCGCCGTCGTTCACGAGGTCGTCGGTCACGCCCTGGATGAAGCAGGCGTGCGGGGCGGGCCGCTCGTAGGCGCTCGTGCTGCGCTGGAGGGTCGCGCCGCGCGGTTCGATGTAGTAGTGGCCCTGGGCCGGCCCTTCGATGCCGTAGGCCCAGTGGAGGCCCGTGTTGAACCACTGCGGGCTGTTCGGCGCGGCCATCTGCGAGGCGAGCATGAACGCCGACTCGTCAAAGAAGGTGCGGGCGTCGTCTTCGGTTTTGAAGTAGCCCCCCTTCCAGCCCCAGTAGGTCCAGCAGCCCGCGAGGCGCGAGAAGACCTGCCGACTGTCGACTTCGCCGACGATAGGCGAATCGGGCGCGGCCGGGACGCTGCGCTGGAGCCACTGCGGCACGCCGTCCTCGTACACTCGCACCGTGTCCGCGGCGACGCCGGCCTTGCGGAAGTACTTCTGCGCGAGGATGTCGACCGCCACCTGCGACCAGTTATCCGGCACTTGGATGTCGGTCATCTCGAACACGACGGAGCCGTTCGGGTTCACGATGCGGGACGTCCGCGGGACGAACCGCAAGTTGGCGTATGCGTCCTGTCCGGCCTGCGTGAATCGACGGGTGATCTGCATGGTAGTTCCGAGGTCGTCGGGGAGCGGGATAAAGCGAATCGGACAAGCGGACAGGATATACGCAGTTCTACCGCAATTAATTGCACCGTGCAAGCGCGAAGGAAGCCGGATTCAATTTTGAACTGTTCACCGCGGATGCGCAAGCGCCGTCCGGTCGTTCGGAGCACAGCGGGTGCCCCATCGGCTAACTCTTCGGCGCTTTCGGGACAGTCCCCGGAGCCGGGCCATGATCCCCACCCGCTACGAACGGCAGAGTCAGCCCCGTTTGATCCTGATACTTGCCCTTCTTATCCGCGTAACTGGTCTTGCAGACTTCGACGCCTTTGAAGAAGAGCATCTGGGCGATCCCTTCGCCGGAGTAGATTTTCGCGGGCAGCGGTGTCGTGTTGCTGATCTCGATGGTCACCCGGCCGCGCCACTCGGGTTCGAGCGGCGTCACATTCACGATGATCCCGCAGCGCGCGTACGTCGATTTCCCGACGCACACTCCGAGGACGTCGCGCGGGATCTCCAGATACTCCACGGTTTCGGCGAGGGCGAAGCTGTTCGGCGGGATGATGCAGAAGTCTCCTTCGACATCGACGAACGATTTCGGGTCGAAATTCTTCGGATCGACGGTGCTGCCCCAGACGTTCGTGAAGACCTTGAAGCGGCGATCGACGCGGACGTCGTAGCCGTAGCTCGTGACGCCGTACGAGATGATGCCGGGGCGGTGCTGCTGGGGGGCGAACGGGACGATTTTGACGTGGGATTCGATCATCCAATCGGGTAGAACGC
>JAYVTJ010000819.1:0-2679 GCA_043774415.1 Fimbriiglobus sp.
CCGTCGATGCTCTTGCCGGTGTTCGCATCGGGCTTCACCGGCCGGATATTTTGGTTCATGTCCGACTTCACTTCGCAGTGCCCGGCCTGCCAGGTGAACACGCCGTTCTTCGGATGGATCACCTTCCCGGCGCTCACCCGTCGCTCGAACTCTTTCGACGGCCCGGTGAAGGACATCAGCGTTTGCGGGAAGGCGACCCGCTCGGCGCCGATCCCGGCATCGCCGTCGCAAAGCCGCTGCGTGAGCTCCTCGGCGTAGTGCTGATCGAAAAACAACTTGCCCACCGACAAGCCATTGTCACTCACGGCCGCCCGGATGTCCGCTTCCACGATGGCGTAGTCCACCACGTTGCCGGGCGTGAGCTTGATGAACCCGGCGGCGGCCCACGACAGGAACGGAAAGATCGCATCCCGCTCCTTCGCCGTCTCTTCCGGCATCCAAAACATCGGCCAGAGGCGCACCCCTTCGGATTCCTCCGGGAAGGAGAAAACGCACGAGGTGAGGTCGCGCGTCCGCGAGAGGTCGAGCCCGGCATCGCAGCTCTGCCCCTTCAAATTCGCCAGTGTGAAATCCTCTGCGCCGCGATCCCAGCCGGCCGAGTCGAGCCATTGGTTCGTGCTGCCGACCCACATGTCGAGCCGATATTGCTTGAACCGGGCCACTTCGCGCGGCTTGCCCTTGCTCCGCTCCCAGTCCTCCCGGAACTCGCTCGGCTTGACGATCGTGCCCCAAGCCGGATTCGCCGCCCGGCCGTACGCTTCGAGGTTCTCTTCGATCTCGGCGACCGTGGCCCGCTCCGGCGCCGAGAACTCCACGTGCAGGAACCGGAGATCGGCCCGCTCGCCGGCGTTCACCTGGCGGCCGTAGGCGCAGCGCTCGTATCCCACCGAACTCGGATCATCGCCCGCCGTCGAAAAACTCGCGTTGATCGGTTCGCGCCGGCTGATCCCGGCCCGGCTCGTGCGTTCTTCGACCGCGCGGGTAACGACGTGCATCTCGTCGTAACTCACGCTCCCGTTGAGCCCCTCCTTCGCCTTCGCCCCGCGCTCGTCGTCGCCCGCGAGGATCGTCAGCGAACTGTTCGACTCGACGTGCGTGATTTGCATCGTCGTGTTGTTGATCTTGCAATCCTCCGAGAGCATCGGGGATTGCCGGACCATATTGATCGAATGCTTCTGAGGGATCATCGCCTGCTGGCCGTTCATCGCGGCCTGGTAGACCTTCTGGCCCTGTTCGCCGTCGCCGCAGAGCAGATGCAGATTGTGAGCTGCGCAATTTGGACTTTTCCCGTTCTTCTTTGCCCCCCAGAACGCCGCCCTGTTGAACCTGCGAATCCAACCTTCCCACTCAGGAGAAAACCACACCCATCCGTACAAGCGGCTGAAAAAATCACGCCAGCAAGGGAGCAGGATCATCGGCATCCCGGCCTTCTCGCCCTCATACAGATAGCAATGCTCTTCCATCCAATCGCAAGTGTACGTCGCTCGCTCCGGATCGAATCGCATCCCCGCGGCGTACGCGGCCTCGTCGGCCGGATTGCGGATCCAGTCGAGCGTCTCGTCGCGCGTGCCGGCGGCGGTTTTGGGTCTACGCGCCATTCGCACCGAGCCGATCCAGATGCGTTTGCGGCCGGGTTTTCGGTTTGCCGGAGACCGCGGCCTTCGCCGGGGTCGTCGCCGTCAGCCGACTCCGCGAACTCGGATCCAAGCCCAGCGAGGCGCCCAGCTTGGCGACCGTCGCCTCGGCCTGATTCGCGATGCCGACGTACGGGCTCGGGCACTGGTAGCCTTTGTCCGTCGTGTAGACTTCGCCTTCCTCGGCGAGCTTCTTCCGGGCCCCGATCCACCGGCTCCACGCTGAGCAGTACAGCGTCAGCACCGACCGATCCGCCGCGGTCAAAACCCCGGCGACGGTCATCAGCTTCGAGACCCGCCGCCACTCCGCTTTGCCGAGCGTATCGAGGCACGCGGGCGGCGTTCCGGCGCCGGGCCGGTATGCGGGCTCCTTTTTGTTCAGCGGCCGCTTGCCGGGGTTGCCGGCCTGCGCCTTGAGCTTCGTCGGTTTCGGCTTCCGGCCCCGCATTTCAGCCCCCACCTTCGAATTTCGCGATGTTTTTTGCGAGGCCCACGCGTGGTCTACTTAGGCTCGGCGAAGACATTTCGACCCCCCCCACTCGATTGCTTTGCATGCCAAAGTGTGAGGAATCGGGAGCGAATTCGGGAAGTATTTTCACTGGCCTTGCGCGGTCTTTCGCGAGTGGCACGGGCCGCAGAGCGACTGCCAATTCGATTCGGTCCAGAACAGTTCGGCGTGGCCGCGGTGTGGGATGCGGTGATCGACGTCGGTCGCTTCGGTGATCCGGGGCGGCGCGGCAGCAGCGCAGGAATCGCAGAGCGGATGCTCGGCGAGGAACACGAGCCGGGCGGCTTGCCAGCGACGCCCGTAGCCGCGCTTGGCCGCGGAGGGGCGCAGGGCGTCGGGGTTGCTCGGGAGTGCGGAGGCGGGGGCACGGTGGGCCTTGGCGCGCTGGGGCATGATGTGGGTAGTATCGCGAGGATGTGGGACGGTGGAAGTGGGGAACGGGTCGAGATGGAAGTAGTGTGCTACGGGTAGCACACTACTTTTCGGTGGTCTTCCGGCGCGTGCCGCAGGCGTCGCAGCGGAGGTACCGGACCTTCT
>JAYVTJ010000820.1:0-3592 GCA_043774415.1 Fimbriiglobus sp.
ATGCGGATGATCGCCGCGCCGCGGGTCCGCGCCGCCTTCGACCTGAACGCCGAAGACCCGCGGATGCGCGATCGCTATGGCCGCAACGAGTACGGCGAGAGCTTCCTGCTCGCCCGCCGCCTCGTCGAAGCCGGGGTGAAGGCGATCTCGGTGACGTGGACGTACATCGCCCCCAACGGCGCCGTCGCCAACGTCTGGGACAACCACGGCGGCATCGCCAGCTTGGGCGGCATCGGCGGCTTCGCCATGCTCAAAGAGAAGTACTGCCTGCCCCCCCTCGACCGCGGTCTCTCGACGCTGCTCGAAGACTTGGAGGACCGCGGCATGCTCGACCGCACCATCGTCGCGGTGGCGGGGGAATTCGGTCGCACGCCGAAGATCAACCCGAATGGCGGGCGCGAGCACTGGGGGGCGGCCCAATCCGGATTGCTCGCGGGCGGCGGGATCCGCGGCGGCCAAGTCTACGGCCGCACGGATAAGATCGCGGCCCACCCGACCGACAACCCGGTGTCACCGGAAGACTGGCTCGCCACGATCTACCGGGCGATGGGCTTGGCCCCTGAAGCCGAAGTCCACGATCGCGAGGGCCGTCCCCACCGCATCAGTGAAGGGAAGCCGGTCGAAGCCCTCTTCGGGTGAATCGGTTCACTTTTCTTCGTAGCGGAAGTCGCCAGACTTCCGACTGTTGCGAAGTCGGAAGTCTGGCGACTACCGCTGCGAAGAAAAGAAAGGCGGCTCACGCCCTTCTCGTCGGGATCAGCTTCAGCAGTACGCCGACCCACCGGGCGATGGCCCAGAGCACCAGCGAGCCGACACTCGCCAGCACGAAGATCGTCAGCGCGCTGCTGAGGTAGCCTGTCCAGACCAACTTATTTCCCGCGTCGGTCTTCCCGGCTTCGATGAGCTTGTTCCCCCGGTCGATCATCATCGGGAAGCGCTCGGTGATCAGGATCGCCCCGGCGCTCAGCGTCGTGCTGCAGACCCAGAGCATCGGCAGCAGCGTCAGCGGCGCGAAGCGGATCTTACCCGTGTTCACGAGCCAGGTCGTCACGAGCGCGAGCGCCAGCACCGCGAGCGCCTGATTGGCAATGCCGAACATCGGCCAGATCGTGTCGATGCTCCCCGTGTAGATGAGCCAGCCCCAGCCGCCCGTCACGAGCGCACTCGCCAGCAGCGCCCCCGGCAACCAGTCGGGCCGGGCGAACGGCTTGTAGACCCGGCCCGCCGTCTCTTGCAGCAGGAAGCGGCCGATGCGCGTCCCGGCGTCGATCGTCGTGAGGATGAAGAGCGCTTCGAACATGATGGCGAAGTGGTACCAGTACTTCAGCAGCCCCTCGCCGGTCGCTCCGACAATCGAGAACGCCTGCTCGAAGATGAGCGACATCCCCACGGCGAGCGTCACCGCGCCGCCCGTCCGCCCCCGGAGCGATTCGCCGCCGACCTTCTCCTCGACGCGGCCGAGTTTCCAATCCTGCAGGTTCGCGGTGCCGAGGTTCGCCTGCGGATCGTGCTTGTATTTCTCGTCCATCTCCTTCAACTGCGTCTGGTATTCGGGTGCCCGGTCGATGGCGATGTTGATGTCGTAGTAGAGTTCGTTCGGCAGCGACGCCGCGGCTATTAGCGCCGTCACACCCACCAGTCCTTCGATGAGCATCGCCCCGTAGCCGATGGTGCGGATGTGCGATTCCTTCTCGATCATCTTCGGCGTCGTGCCGCTCGACACGAGCGAGTGGAAGCCGGACACGGCCCCGCACATGACGCAGATGAACACGAACGGGAAGATTTTGCCGGGGAACGTCGGCCCGCCGTTGATGAAGACCTCGTTGAGCATCGGGGCGTTCAGCGGCGGATTGGCGACGCAGACGCTGGCGACGAGGAGGATGACGGTGCCGATCTTCAGGAAGCTCGACAGGTAATCGCGCGGGCCGAGGAGCAACCAGACCGGCAGCACGGCCGCGATGAACCCGTAGACGACGAGGGCGAAGATCGTTTCGTTGCGGGTGAGGGAGAAGTACGGTTCGAGCGCGGAGCCGGGAATCCACCCGCCGGCGACGACGGCGAAGAGCGTCAGCGCGGCGCCGCCGAGGGAAGCTTCGATCACCTTGCCGGGGCGGATGCGGTACATCCACAATCCGACGAGCAGCGCGATCGGGATGGTGCACGCGATGGTGAAGGTGCCCCACGATGAACCGGGGATGACTTGGGTACAGCCGGGTGGGAGGGTGTAGGAAGCGGGGAGTTCGAAAACGTCTTCGTCGACACGCATCGTCTCCTTATAAGTGATCAATGGATTTGAAGAACGGATAAGAAACGGTTCCGTGCGTTTGGTCCAAACAGTTCCTGATCGGGAGTACTTCAAGTCGCAACCGCTCGGGAACTTGGTCAAAAAACCCTTCCCACCTTCCAACTCGGTTTTCGTTACATGGGCCTCCGCAGTCGGCAGATTAATCATCGTCCCTTCCGGCAGGCTCGCTTCTTCACCTCCAAGCGCCTTCACGACGACGAACCCCAAGCCCGCCAGCGCGATGATGACGATGAACAGAATCGCGATGCTCGCGATGATCGCCGCCGGCTTCCCGAGTTCAAACCGGGCGATCTCCGCGAGGGACTTCCCATCGCGGCGGACGCTCGCGGCCAGGACGAGCATGTCCTGCACGGCCCCGGCCAGGCAGACGCCGATGACGAGCCAGAGCAGCCCCGGCATGTAGCCGTACTGGATGGCGAGCACCGGGCCGATGAGCGGACCCGCCCCGGAGATCGCCGCGAAGTGGTGGCCGAAGAGCACCCACTTGTTCGTGGGGTGGTAATTCTGGCCGTCGTTGAGGCGGTGCGCCGGTGTCACCCGGCTGTCATCGAGCGCCGCGACCCGCGCCGCGAGGAACGCCGAGTAATAGCGGTAGGCGATGGCGAGCAGCACGAGCACGACGGCCATCACCGGCATCGCGTGGAGGATCGTCCGCCCGTTTTCGGTGTGGTACAGCGTGGAGGCGTGGAGCATCGCGGCGTCCGGGAGGGGAGTTCGATGGGCATAACGTAAGCCGAGTGCGCTCTGCGAGCAACGCGATGCCTACAATTGGGGTACATGAGTGAACCCGCCATCCGCACGGACGCCCTCGGGCGGACCTATCGCAAATCCCGCAAGCGCTGGTGGAAGCGCGCCGACCCCGCAGCCGCGACCGAATTCGTCGCGCTCGACGGCGTCACGCTCGAAGTGCAACCAGGCGAACTCTTCGGTCTGCTCGGGCCGAACGGGGCCGGCAAGACCACGCTCATCAAAATCCTCACGACGCTGCTCGCACCGTCGTCCGGGAGGGCTTGGGTCGATGGCAAGGACGTAGTCGCCGAGGCGAAAGCGCTGCGTCCCGACATCAACATGGTCAGCGGCGGCGAAACGAGCGGCTACGGCATCCTCAGTGTCCGCGAAAATCTCTGGCTCTTCTCGCGCATCTACGGGGTCGATAACGCCATCATCAACGAGCGCATCGACTTCATGCTCGACGTGGTCGGGTTGGCCGATAAGGCCAAGAGCCGGGTGAGCCACCTCTCGACGGGCCAGCGCCAGAAGATGAACTTCTGCCGGGGCTTCATCACC
>JAYVTJ010000821.1:0-5366 GCA_043774415.1 Fimbriiglobus sp.
GGCATTCGTCGAGGGCCTTCTCCCCGGCATGGCCGAAGGGCGGATGGCCGATGTCGTGGGCCAGGGCGATGGCTTCGGTGAGGTCTTCGTTCAGGCGCAGCCTGCGGGCGACGGTGCGGGCCAGTTGCGCGACTTCGAGCGTGTGCGTCAGCCGGGTGCGGTGGTGATCGTTGACGGTGGCCACGAGGACTTGCGTCTTCCCGGTCATCCGGCGGAAGCTCGAACTGTAGACGATGCGTTCGCGGTCGCGCTGGAAGGGGCTGCGGTACTCGTGGGCCGGTTCGGGGTGGCGTCGCCCGCGCGAATCGCGGTTCCGCAGCGCGCCGGCGGCGAGCCACGAATCCTCGTGGTCGAGCCAGGCATCGAGGGAGAGCGCGGCGGGGGGCATGGGGGATGATGATCCATCGTTCAGTGGGGACTGGAAGCACTGTGACCGGGTGAGCTGCGGTATACGGCAGAACGGCGAGCCGACTGCGTGAGCGGTCGGTGCGACACCTGTCGCCGGCCGTCACCATTGGGCAACGGCGCGTCAGTCGGAGCGATCCACCGACGGCTCACGCAGTCGGCTCGCCGATTTGCGTTCCCGCAGCGCCGTTTCATGTTCGGGTGCGTCTCGCAAGATATCTTACTCTCGAGATTCGTGCGATTCGTAGTTTATTTTCCGCTCCCGGTTGTCGTACACGTAATACACTGGCTCGCTGAACCGGCTCTTCGCCCGCGTCTCCGCACTCAGCTTCGCGCGCCCTCCGTAGGCCCCGTTCGCGCTGCCGCTGCGCTTCACCACGCCGACCCGGACGAACCCGGCGCGCTCGAAGACCGGATTCGCGTGCCCCATCGCCGAGAGCGTTTCGATCCAGTCCACGTCGCAGAGTTCGCAGGCCCGGCGGATGAAGTCCGAGGCGATCCCGGCGCCGCGATACGTCGGATGGAGCACGACGCGCTGCAGCAGCCAGAGCTGCGTGTTCATCGATTGCAGGGCCACGCCCGAGCGCGGATTCTTCAGGCCGAAATACCGGCTCCGCAGGGCGAGCGACGCGGCCGGGGTGCCGAACACGATGATTCCGATGGGCAGGTCGCCGTGCCAGAGCAGGATCACGCGGCGGGTGAACGCGAGGTTGTGGCTGCGGTAATGCCACCGAGCGAAGTGCGGCCAATCGCGGCGGGTGCCGTCCGAGAGCCAGAGGGCGTCGCCGAAGGAGATCCGTTTTTTTTCGGCAACCGGTGCTCCACTTCGATCAGTCCGTCGCCGAGACAGCGGATGTGGATGTCCGGGTTGAGGTCGTCGGCCAAGTCCTCGTGGGTCGTGGCGCAGAGGGCGCCGATACCGGTGCGACCTGCGGCCTTGCGGATGTTGAAGGCGAACACTCGGGCCAGCGTCCGGTCGAGGATCGCCCCGAATTCGTCGAGCATCAGGAAAGCAGCGCCCTGCGCCAGCCCGAACGCGATCCGGAACCGGTAGCGTTGGCCGTCGCTCAGTTCGGCGGGCGTCCGCAGGATCAACCGGGCTTCACCGAGACCGGCCGCGGCGAGTGCGGCCAAGCGTTCTTCCAGCGTCCCTGGCAGAGCATCGATGAGCGGACAATCGGGCAGGGCCACCGCCGCCAGATCGAGGGCCGATTCGCGTTCGCCGAGCGCTCGGAGCAGGCTCGACTTTCCCGAACCGCTCGGCCCCGTGAGGAGCACGACGGCCCCCTTCGGAATCTCCAGGGCGAAGTCCTCGGCGACGACGTGCGGCGGCTCCTCCGCAGCGAGGCCGAAGAGGTCCATAACCCGCCCCGCAAGGAGGGAGCGCGACCGGGGCCGCACGGAATAGCGGATGTCGATGGAATCGGGCATGGAATCACCGGGGAATAGTGGACGAAAGGAAATGTGTACCTGTGTATATAAGCGATCGGGTCGCGGTTGTCAAATCTCAGAAGCCGGAATTTCCGATTTCGATGCTTTCGGTGGTTTCGGTCGCTTCGGTCGCTTCGCGGAGGGGGGTGTGGAATCCGACCGAAATTGAAATCGAAGTCCACCGGGAACGGATCACCCAAATCTCCCATGCTACCCAAACTTCCCAAAGTCGAGAACAGATTTGCTCGACTTCGTCAACCCCAAAAATGGGCAAATATACCGAATAGTCCGAATTGCAACATTTTGTCACTTACTCGGGTTGAACCGGCGGCACATTCGTTGAACAATGCTGTTTTACCGTGCTCGTGGATTGCACGGTTCTCCAAGAAGTGCTTCGAGGAGTTTGCAACTTGATCTTCACCACCTCTTTGGCGGCGTTTGCGCTTTCGGGTCTGATGGCGGGCAGTATTCCGGGCCAACCGGCCTGGACCAGCGACTACCGGACGGCCCTGAGCGCGGCGAGCGAATTCCGCAAGCCCATCGCGGTCTTCATCACGAAGGGTAGCCAGAGTCAGTTGACCAAAGGCGAAGGGCTCTCGGCCGACGCGGCCAAGCTCATCAAGGACGGATACGTGGCCCTGCACGTCGATACGACGACCGAAAACGGCCGGAAGCTGGCCAAGTCGTTCGACCTGGCCGAAGGCCTCATCATCAGCGACAAGACCGGGGGCGTCCAAGCCCTGCGGCACGCCGGAACGGTCACCCCGACCGAACTCAACGGCTACCTCGCGAAATACGCCGGTGCGGAACCCGTGATGACGACGGACTACCGCACGACCGGCATGGCGGATCAGCCCGCCGTCCAGCCGCAGTACGCACCGGCGTACCGCACCTACGCGCCGCCCGTGTACGGCGCCCGCGGCAGTTGCCCCAACTGCCGCTAACAGCAGCGAAGTCAATCCACGATAAGTGCCGCAGCCCGACTGCGACCCCTCGAAGCACGGGGGTCGCCGCCGGGCTGCGGTCGTTTTTCGAGTATCATTGGACGGAAACTTCTTTCGCGGAGCCGTCCAGTGCCCGATCCGACATGCCCTTCCTGCAATCTGCCAGTTTCCGAAGCGGCTTTCGAGGCCGGCGTTTGCCCCTGCTGCGACTTCCGCTTCGCCGGTGAACCGGTCGCGATTGAAGTGCCCGTCGAGATGGCGAGCGCACCCGCGCTGCCGCTGCCGGTCGTCGAAACCCCGGCCAAACGAGGTAGGAGCTGGCCGGTCGCCGCCGGAGCCGTCGGAACCGCGTTCGCCTGCGGAATCGCTGTCGGCTATTTTCTGTTCGCCCACACGGAGCTACCGACACCGAGCCAAGCGCCCGAAGTCGCGGCGCTCACACCCGTGAAACCGCTTCCTCGACCAGATCCGGTATCGACTCCGTCGCTTCCTGCGCCTCAGCCCATTGCGCCGATGCCAACGCCGGACCCGGTGCCCCCGAAGCCCGTTCCCGTCGCTCCGCCGCCCAAACCGCCCGAGAAGCCGATCGTCATCGATCCGGTCGACAATGCCGAGCGGAAGCTCGACGCCCCGGACGGCACCGCCGAAGTCGTCGAACTCAACGGCGACGACCGCATCGTACTCACCGGCCGCGTGAAGGTCCTGAAACTCAACGCCGTGAACGGGAGCATCCAGTTCGACGCCTCCGATTTAGAAGTCGAGGAGATCGTCCTCGCCGGCGACATCAACGGGAACTGCACCCTGAAGCTCGGCACCCGCAACGGCCGGGTCACCATCCGGGGCCTGATCGTCGGGAGCTGCGCCGTGACGGTGAACGCGCCGGGCGGGACTGTGACGCTCGCCGAAGGGGC
The DNA here is from genome assembly GCA_043774415.1 of Fimbriiglobus sp. Taxonomy (GTDB): domain Bacteria; phylum Planctomycetota; class Planctomycetia; order Gemmatales; family Gemmataceae; genus JALHQU01. The sequence continues at coordinate 3,692 of JAYVTJ010000821.1, forward strand.
TCGCATCGGCGGCGGCGCGACTGCGACTTTCACCGCGAAGACGGTCGAAACGAAGGGGATGATCGACGAAGGGGCGAGGGTTTTCGCCACGCTCGGCAGCGGCGGGACGCTCAAAATCGCGACTATGGACGGCGGCGCCTCCGTGACCTACAAGCGCTCGGCCCCCGGCGATCCCGTGCCGAAAGTGGAAACCGGCGACCTCCGCGGCGGCACCCGCGTCGTCGAGGCGAAGTGATCGTGACGACCGAACGCGAGAAGATGCTCGCCGGGGAACTCTACGACGCCCTCGATCCGGAACTGGTGCGGGAGCGGGCCCGGGCGCGCGACCTCTGGTGGGACTTCAACGCCACCCGCGAAGCCCAGGCCGACCTCCGCCGGCAACTGCTCGTCGATCTCTTCGGTGCCGGCGGCGACACGGCTTGGGTGCAGCCGCCCTTCTACTGCGACTACGGCTCGAACATCTTTCTGGGTGAGAAAGTCTACTTCAACTTCAACTGCGTCGTGCTCGATGTCTGCGAGGTGTGCATCGGCGCCCGGACGCTGATCGGACCAGGCGTGCAAATCCTGACGGCGACTCATCCGCTCGATTTCGAACTCCGGCGGACGCAGGAATACGGCAAACCGATCCGCATCGGCGCCGATGTCTGGATCGGCGGCGGGGCGATCCTCTGCCCCGGCGTGAGTGTCGGGGACCGCACGGTGATCGGCGCCGGCAGCGTGGTGACGAAGAGCCTGCCTGCCGATGTGGTCGCGGTCGGCAACCCGTGCCGGGTGCTGCGGACGCCGGACGGAAGCGGCTCGGCGTCGTCCGGTCATCCATTTCCTCCGATTCCCAGCGCCGAAGCTTGACCGGTTCCCTATACTGGTAATTCTGACGACGCACCGGGGTTTTCACCCGCACTTCTGCGGCTCCTCCCCGACTTGCATTCCTCATCGAGCGTTCCCGGATATCCTCCGGGAGGAAGGTACGTTTCTTGTCCGACACGAACACGACTGCGCCCCAGGCGACCTCCGAATTCTCCGAGTTGGGCCTCGACCCCCGCCTTGTGGAAGCCCTCACCGCGAACGGCTACGCCGAACCGACCCCGATCCAGCGCGAGAGCATCCCCGTGCTGCTCGAAGGCAAGGACCTCATCGGCCTCGCCGCCACCGGCACCGGCAAAACCGCGGCCTTCGCCCTGCCGATGCTGCACAAATTGAACGAAAACCCGAACCGCGAACGCCCCGGTGCGCTCGTGTTGGTGCCGACGCGCGAACTCGCCATCCAGGTGGCCAACGCCATCGCCGAGTACGGCGCCCCGCTGAAAATCAAAGTCGTCGCCGTGTACGGTGGCTCCGGCTTCGCCGAACAGACCCGTGCAATCCGGGCCAAGGCCGATGTTGTTGTCGCCACCCCCGGCCGGGCGCTGGATCACATCCGGCGTGGCACGGTGAACTTCGGCAATATTCAAATGGTCGTACTCGACGAAGCCGACGAGATGCTCGACATGGGCTTCGCCGAAGATCTCGATGCGATCCTCACGGAAACGCCGAAGGAACGCCAGACGGCTCTCTTCTCGGCGACGATGCCACCACGCATCGCCCAAATGGCCGCCAAGCACCAGAACAAACCGGTGCGGGTGGAAGTGCAGAAGGCCAAACTCGCCGCCGGGGAAGCCCCGAAGGTGCGCGAGTT
>JAYVTJ010000822.1:0-2288 GCA_043774415.1 Fimbriiglobus sp.
GAACACCGGCTACGGCGGCAATCAAAAAACCTGCTACCGCTACTGCCTCGACCGCGGCGCGGACATCGTCGTGATGATCCATCCGGACTACCAGTACGACAGCCGGGTGATCCCGCACGCGGTCAGCTTCATCGAACTCGGCATCTGCGACGTGGTGCTCGGCAACCGCATCCGCTCGCGGCCCGAAGCCCTGGCCTGCGGGATGCCGTGGTGGAAGTACCTGTGCAACCGGGCGCTGACGCTGTTCGAGAACGTCACCCTCGGCCAGAATCTCGGCGAGTTCCACAGCGGCTTCCGCGTGTATCGGCGCAGCGTGCTCGAGACGATTCCCTTCGAGCGCAACAGCGACGACTTCGTGTTCGATACGCAGTTCTTGGTGCAGTGCGTCCACTTCAAATTCCGCTTGGGCGATGTGCCGGTGCCGGTGCGATACTTCCATGAAGCGAGCAGCATCAACTTCAAGCGCAGCACCCGCTACGGGGTGGAGACGCTGAAGACCGTGGCGCAGTTCTGGCTGCACCGGTGCCGCATCCGGAGCCGGCTGTTCCGGCCAAAGGGCTGAGAAATGATTCCAGCCCGTACCCCCCCACCCCCGCTTGGAATCATTTCGGATTGGTGGTAGAACCGATGCGCCGCAACGACTTGCGTCCGATTCCGACCCGTGCGGAACCATCAATTGGCACTCACCCGATCAGCTTCCGCAGTTCCTTCACGTACTTCGGCACGGCGGTTTTTGAATCTTCCTTCGCCTCGGACTCCAACACGACATAGCCCCCGAAATGTCCGTCCTTCAGAATCTGCACTACCTTCTTCAAATCCGCCTCTTCGCTCGGTTTCCCGGCCGGGAAACACTCGGTCTTCACCTGGCAGACGATTCCGTAGGGCACGATCTTCGCGATGTCGGTGTAGGGGTCGCGCGTTTTGAAGTTGCCGGTATCGACGTTGAGTCCGAAGGCTTTGGACTTCACCGCCTGCGCGATGGCGAGGATGTCGTCCGAAGTTTCCGTGAGCCCGCCGTGGTTCTCGAGCGCGAGCAGCACGCCGGCTTTCTCTGCGACTGAGCAGCACTCCTCGATGGCTTCGACGACGCGCTTCCGGGCCTCCTCGCGCGTGTCGTTCTTGGGAACAGCGCCGGCGAAGATGCGGACGGTCTTCGCTTCGACCGCCGCCGCGAGGCCGATCCACTTTTTGACGTGGTCGATCTCCACCTTCCGCTTCGCGTCGTCGAGCAGCGTGAATTCGTTGCGGACGGGCACTCCCGTGATCGGCAGCTTCAGTTTCCTGGCATGGGCGAGCAGCTTCTTCGCGTACTCGGCGGTCGTTTCGGCCCAGTAGTACGACGTGAGTTCCACGGCGTCGAGCGGCAGCGTCGCGGCGAGATCGATGAACTCGAACAGGGTCATCGTCGGCTTCGCGAGATCGAGCCGCTTGTGGTAGCTGATGGCGGCGAGGCCGAGTTTCAGCTCGGCCTTCTTGCGCTCGAAGGGTTCGATGCCGAGCGCGGCTCCGCCGAGGAGCGCGGCGGTTGCGGAAAGGAATTTGCGGCGGGGCAGGGGGTTCATCGGCGGTCTCGGGGGCGGTAATCGTCGTCGTCGCGTTCGGCATCGTCGCGCCGCGCCGGCGGGTCATCGCCGCTCCGTTCGCGCTCGTCCCACGCCCGGCGATCGCGCTCGTCCTGGCGGCGGCGGTCGTCGTCGTAGTCCCGATCGCGTTCGTTTTCGGAGTGTCGGCCGTAGCCCGTGTCCTCCGCGAGCAGTTTGCTGAAGCCGGCGATCTTGACCCAGTAGATGATCCAGCAGACGAGCGATCCGATGCTGAAGAGGAAGCCGATGTACGGGATGAACCCGCACAGGTTGAGAATGAGATAGGTGAGGCCGAGGTTCTTCGCGAAATCCCCCTCGCGGGGCAGGCGGCGATCGCGGAATTCGTACTCGAACGATTCCGAGATCCGATTGACGGTGATGAACTGCCAAACGAGGTTGAAGCACGGGATCAAGTTGAGCCAAACTTGGCCCGGTTCCATCGTGCGATTTGCCGGCGAGCACCGGGAGAGCGCCTTCGAGAGCGTCATCAGGTAGAGGATGTAAACGCCGATGGCGATGACTATGAAGACGAGGTAAGCGACCAGGAGAACGACGATCAGCGCATCGTCCGGCACGGCGGGCGCGGCGTTGGCGCCCCCTTGCCCCGCGGGGCGCATCCCGTTCCCCGCCTGTGCGAAAAGTCCCATCCTCTGGGCCAGCAGCATCGTCGAATCTCCGGATGAAATGCGATTGGCGGGATGATAG
>JAYVTJ010000823.1:0-2299 GCA_043774415.1 Fimbriiglobus sp.
GATTTCCGAGGGGCCGGAAAGCCCACTTCGGCCTAGAAAAACAGTGGGTTCAGGTGGGTGTCGGGAGCGATTTCACCCACAGGAATCCGGGAAGAGCCGAATTTCTTTTGCGAGATACGAGCCCGCTGCTACTTCCCCCTTTGGAATCGACAGATACACTTGCTGACCTGCATCTGCGATTCTATCCAAAAAGTGCCTGTTTGCCGCCCAGCGTTCGGCATCCGACAGATTCCCCCACGCAGCGCCGATGTCAAAATAACTTGCATCTTTGACATTGGCTTTGTCGATGTAGTTCACTTCGGCCGGATTGAACGGACCGATCACAGTTTTCCCAGTGTTCTTGATGTGCTGCTCGGCCAGCGCCTTTGTTGCATCGGTCAGAACAATTTGCGCTGCATGCTCCGCTTTGAGCAGGTCTTGCAACACCTTCATTTCCGCCGCGTCTGCGGCGGTGAGCGGTCCTGCCAATTCCTTATTCTGAAACGCTAGCAGTTGCGCGCATTGTTCGGGCGTCAGGTTGTGCACCCAGACGGCGAAGCCCCAGTCCTCCGCGCCGACGAAGAACGTGTGCGCATCCCGCACTTCCAGATTGTACACGACCTCGTGGCCGACCGCATCGCAGACCCCTTCGACGCCGAGCCACTGACCGTCGGTCGCCAGTACGCGGTCGCCGATGCGCAGGGTGTGCGCCTCGGCCCATGCGCCGGCCGACGTCCAGAAGGGGTGTTCGGCCGTGAGCCGCAGCCACCGGCCCGCGACGTTGATGCTCATCAGCCCGGCGTAGCGCCGGAACGTCTGGGCGACGGTTCCCGCGGTCATCGGGGCATCGGGATTCTTCTCGTCCCTCGTCAGGAGCGTGTCGCCCGCGGCGAAGTCTTCGATGGCCCGGTAGCCCGACGGGGTGAGCAGCATCGTCCCCGGCGCGAAGCAGCCCCCGGCCAACTTCCCTTCGACCATAAGCAGCGGCCGTGTCTTCGCAGCTTTGCCCGCGTAGGCCAACTCCGCGAGGCGCAGGGCTTCGGCGCTCTGCGCCGCCTTGAGCAAGCGCGCCGCCTTCTCCGTATCCGTTAGGACTTCGGCCGATTCCCCCAAGCTCTTCAACCGCTTGAAAAGCAGGGCGATCTTCTCGGCTTTCAACCCGAGCGATTCCAGCTTCGCGGTCGCTTCGGCCAATCCGGCGGCGAGTTTGCCGGCACGCAGGGCTTCGGCCGCGCCGGCGCTGACGGCATCCAGAACGACCGTCTGTACGACTTGGTATGCGACCCACCCGTACAGCCGGCCGAGTTTCTCGGGCGTGGCATTCTCGACCGCCATGATGCCGAGATCCGCGACCATCAGTCCGATGACTTTCAATGCCTTTGCGGCCGCCGGGGACGGGGTGTAAACTTGACCCCGCATCTGCGCTTCGAAGTACCTTCCGACTTCGAGGAGGAGCTGAATCTGGGCGCCGTTGAGAGCTTTATTCAGCTCGATGGCCTGCTTGACCGCATCTGTGGCAAAGGCCAATTCGGAACCGAGAATCGCTTGGCCCGTCACTTGGACGTTGTCCACAGCACCCTGATAGACCTGGGTGAAGTTGCCGCTCCAGAAGTTGTCCCACTGTCCCACGACCGTTTTCTGAGCCGAGATGACCGCCGTGGCGATGACCTTGCTCGGGACTTGGTAAACCTTCCACGCCCCTTCGAGCACCGTGCCGACCGATTCGATGTCCCCCACGAGGCCGTCTTCGAAGAAGCCTTTCACGGTCCCTTTGAGGAAGGTCGGAATTTCTTCGATCGTGACCGGTCCACCCCGTTCGACCATCGCCTTGAGTTTATCGTTGAGAAGCTGGAATTTTTCATTCAATTCGGTGTCGAGCGTCCGACCGATGCTCGCTGCCGCGATCGGATCCATCGTGTAGGGCTGAGCCGAGTTGGCGACTTGGAGGACGAACGCAGTCGCCGTGTTCGGGCGACCGACCGGATCGACGAAGTTGCCGTAGAGGGAACTCATGATCGTGTTGAGAGTCGCATCGTCGGCGATGCCGGCGCTCCGCTATCCGGCGACGATGCTTCCGAACGTGGCGGCCGAGCGCTCGGCCGTCAGTTGCCAGCGTTCGACACCGTCTATTTGCACGCTCTTCCAAGTGATCTTGCCGGCACCGCCGGCCGCAGTCTCCCACCAGCCTTTGTCCACCGTGGGCACTACAGTCCGTTGGTGTCGGCGGGCTGCACGGGACCCGGAGGGGGCGGGGTCGGTGCAGGCGGCGGGGGAACCGGCGCAGAAGGGGCGGTGGGAGGTGTCGGCGAAGGCCCCGCGC
>JAYVTJ010000824.1:0-3696 GCA_043774415.1 Fimbriiglobus sp.
TCGGCGAGTCCCGAATCCGTGATGTTCTGGTTGCCGTTGAGTAGCAGCTTCTGCAATTTGGGGAACGCCGCTAAATCTTTGAGCCCCTTGTCGGTGACATTAGTTTCGCCGAGGTGCAGGGATTCCAAATCTTTGAGTCCGGTCAGATCTTTGAGACCCGCATCGGAGACTTGGGTCTTGTAGAGCCCGAGGACTTTCAACTTGGAGAGTTTCGAGATGGCTTTCATCCCGTCGTCGCCCACCTCCGTCCCGTAAACGTTGAGGTCTTGCAGCGTCGTCAGCAGCGCGACGTTCTTCATCGCCGCGTCCGTGACCATCGTCCGACCGAGATTCAGCTCCGACAGATGTTTCAGCGGGAGCAGCGAATTCACCAGGCCCGCGAAATCGGCATCCTTGACGAGCGTATTGGCCAAAAAGATCTTGGTCACCGGCTTGCCAGGCAGATCGTCGTCCCGTCCGGTGTTTCCGTCCAGCTTTTTAACGGCCGCGATGGCCTTTTCTTCCGCGGCGTCCGCGCGGGCTTCCGGTGCGGAGGCGATGAGGACTGCGAACGCCGTAGCCGTGAGCCAGGAACGCGACATGGTGATCCTTTCGGGCGGTTAGGGAGGGCGCCACTACTCTATTGAGTCGCGCCTCACAAATCCCCGCTGCCGCGCGTGCTCCACCACGGGAGGAACAGCCCTCCGTCCACGTGCAGGATCGTCCCCGTGATGTAGTCGGCGCCCGGCTCCAGCAGGAAGCGGATCGTTCCGGCCACTTCCTCCGCAGTTGCGAGCCGACCCCACGGCAGACCGAGCGCAGACTTCGCGATCGCGTCGTCCGTGATGAACTTACGCTCGCCGGGGGTGTCGGTCCAGCCGGGGTAGACGCAGTTGACGCGGATCTTGTGCGGCAGCAGTTCCGTCGCGGCCGTGCGGGCCATCTGGTCGAGCGCGGCCTTCGCCATGTTGTAGGCCATGCAGTTCGGGAACGCGATCTGCCCGTGCGGACTCGACACGATGACGACCGCGCCGCCCTGCGCCTGCCGAATCATTTGGTTGCAGCAGGCGCGCAGGCCGTAGTAGGCGCCCATCATCGAGACGTCGAGCGTCTTGCGGAAGCCGTCCATGTTCGCGGTGTGGAACGGTTCGCGATCGCTGTAGACGGCGCTCGACACGAAGAGGTCGATGCGCCCGAGGCGCTTCACGACGTCGTCGGCCATCGCTTCTACGGCGGCCTGGTCCGAGACATCGACGGGGTAGAGTTCGGCTTTGCGACCGAGGGCGCGGATCTGCTCCGCGGTCGCCTCGGCCTCCGGGGCCATCGTGAAGTAGTTGAGCGCGACATCGGCGCCGGCTTCGGCGAGGGCCAGCGCGGTCGCCCGTCCAATGCCCGAAGACGCCCCCGTGACCAGTGCGACTTTTCCCGTCAGCGTCCCCGCCATCAGAACCTCGTCCATTCGTTTCAGCGCCGACCCTTGTCCCCTTTGGGCTTCTCGAGGCCGGCTTTCTCCATGAGCGACTTCCCGAAAATGTCGTCCACTTCCTCGGGCAATTCGGTGAGGGCGACCCCTTCGGGCAGGCTATAGACCACTTTATACTTGTGCTTCGAGATGTCGAGTTCGGCGCCGGGGGCGAGGACCTGCGCCGGAGTCTTCGCGCCGTTGACCTTGATGCCGTTGGTGCTGCCCATGTCGCGGACATGCCAGATGCCGCCGCGGAAGCTCAGCTCGCAGTGGAGCGCGGAGACGTTGTGGAAGTCGAGGCGGATGTCGCAGGTGCTGCGGCGGCCGACGGTCATCACCTCGAACGGCAGCGGGATGGCATCGCCGCCGCCGATGGGGACCAGCAGGCCCAAAGGCTCACTCATGGAAGGAACTCCAGCGCGGGGAGAGGATCGTGCCATGGGCGGGGCCGATCGATGAAGGTATCGAGTATAGCGGAGCGCCCCGGCTCTCCAGAAGAGTGTCCGGAAGGGAATGTCGGGAATTCGAGGCAAGGCGGAGTTCGCCCAAGTTGCCGCATTTCCCCCGTCGTTTTGAATCAAGCCCTTCCTCCCGCACAACCGATACATTCCTCCGGCGGATGAACTGGCGGCGGCGGCGCGGAGGATTACCATGCGGAATCGCTGGAGGACGGGGGCGATGCTCTTCCTCCTCACGGGAGTGGGGGAGGTCTCCGCTCAGAATGCGCCGGGCACATCGACGGTTCCCGCCGCGTTGGCCCAACCGCGCCCGACTCCGGCGCCGGCCGTCGAGCAACCCATCGTGCGCATGCGCACGGCCGGTCAGCCCGACCGCCAGTTGAAGGTGCTGCGCGTCACCGCTTACACCGAAGGCGAGTCGGTCGCGGAAGTCCAAGACGTGCAGACGGGACAGACCTTCACGCTGCCGGGAAAGGTCGTGGCGATGCTGCCGAAGGAAGCCGCGAACGCCGCTCCGCCGCCGGCTGCCGCGGTGCGGCCGGCGCCGTCCGTCGTTCCGCCGCCGGTGGCGATGTCCCTTCCGAAGCCGGACGAGCAGCCGGCCCCGAAGGTGACATTCATCCCTCCGCCCCCCCCGGATCCGGTGGCCGAGCCGAAGTCGCTCCCCATCGCGGAACCGAAACCGTTGCTGGCCCCGGTTGCGGAACCCCCGACCCGGGCGCCCGGCGCATCGCTCGTCTGGCGGCCGCGCGGAACGGATGCGCCGGCGCTGAAACCCGCGCCCCCCGATGCCGCCAAGCCCGACCGCTGGACGCCGATGCGCCGCTTCGACGCGGTTCCGCCGCAATCGCTGGCCCCGTCGCTGCGGATCATCGCGCGCGGCACCGCCGAGACCGGCCGCGAAGTCGAGACCGGCCCGCCGGCCGTGCGGCTCATCCGGCCGAGCATCGTCGAAGAGCGGAGCGAACTCGTGCCGGTGGGCTACCGCACGGTGGAAGTGCAGATCCGCGACGAGGTGCAGGGCTACGTCTACGAACTCGGCTCGGCGCTGCGGCCCTCGGTGCGCGAGAACGCCGCGATCTGCTTGGCCGAAGGACGGTACGGTTCGCGCCGCGAAGTGAAGACCGTGCTGGCGAAGGCGGCCGTCGCCGATCCGGCCCCGAGCGTCCGTGCGGCGTGCATCGGACTTCTGCTCAAACTCGGCTACCACGACCCCGAGTACATGGCCTATTTGCAGAGCGCCAGCGTCCCCGGCGCCGGGCCGACGCTCGTCCGCGCCGCCGCGAAGGACGCGCTGGCGAAGCTGGCGCCGCGGGGATATTAGGCCACCACTTCCACGGATCCCACCGAGCTGGATGGTTCCGGGATCGGCAGTCCGTCTTCGGCCATCCCTTCCAGATGCAGAGCAATCGCCTCGCGGACCAGCCGACCGACTTCTTCAACGGTGTCCCCCGTCGCCACGCAGCCGGGCAGGTCGGGCACATAGACCGCGAAATTGCTTCCGGCATCTTCCATCACGATCGCATACCGCATCGCACCCTCCGCTGTCTTGTAGGTCACGCTCTGCGTGACGCCATGCCCGTACCGGATGCTCACCGGCGTCACGCAAAGCGTGACCTACGAAAACCTCGTTGCCCCACATCACCCGCCGTAGCGCTTGCGGATCTGCGGGATCAAATACTCGCCGAAGGCCGCGTCCAAGCCGTACTGCGGGGCGTGGCCCCAATCCCTCCGCGCCGCCGAGTCGTCCACGTCCACCGGCCAGGTATCGACGATGCGCTGGCGCTTCGCGTC
>JAYVTJ010000825.1:0-2706 GCA_043774415.1 Fimbriiglobus sp.
GCAGCGATGCGGCGGATTCTTTTGACGAGGGCACCGCCGCGCATGGAAGATTTCTTCGTTCAAATGAAGGACGTGTTCGTCGAGATCATCACGAACTTGCGCGACCCCGGCCAATGGGCGGCGATCCGCAAGCCCGAGTTTTTCTGGGCCGCATTCGCCGTCGTCAACCTCATCGTCTTCACCGAAACCGGTCTGCTGGTCGGCTTCTTGCTGCCGGGCGATTCGCTGTTGGTCACCCTCGGCATCGTCGCGCGGAGCTTTTGGACGGTCGAGCAAACCCTGCTCCTCACGGCCTGCCTCTGCGTCGCGGGCATTCTCGGCGACAGCGTCGGCTACTGGATCGGCTACAAATCCGGGCCGAGGCTCTTCAAGAAGGAGAAGTCGTGGCTCTTCCGCAGGGATTATCTGCTGGCGGCGCAGGCCTTCTACGAGAAGCACGGCGGCAAGACGATCATCATCGCGCGGTTCATCCCGATCATCCGCACGTTCGCCCCCGTCGTCGCCGGCATCGGCCGGATGGATTACCGCCGCTTCCTGATGTTCAACATCGTGGGCGGCGTGAGCTGGATCTGCGGGATGATGCTGCTCGGCTACACGCTCCACCTCTGGGCGGAGCCGATGGTGAACTGGATCGGCCGGCAGGTGGGCCGCGATTTGAACTTCAAGGTCGAGCGGAACATCGACCTCATCGTGGTGATCGTCGTGCTGATTTCGGTCGGGCCGCTGGCGTGGAAGTTCCTGATGCAGCGGCTGAAGCGGCGGAAAGCGGCGGAAGTGGTCAAGTGATCTGCAAATCGTGGCAGGTGGTTTCGTAACTGGTCTCGAAATCCACCGGGATCGCGAGCGTCTCGTTCAGCCACAGAGGCAGCGTTGGGAGTGCCGACCCGACGGCGACCGACTCCGCCCAAACTTGGAAACGGGCCTTCCGCCTCTTGGGGATCGAACGGAGTGCCACAGCGTAAATCGCGTCGTCCGGAACGCGCTCGGCCGCCTCGGTGTATCCGAGGAAGTTGAGCAGTTCGACGTAGAGGTTGAAGTGCCGGATGGTGACGAGGTCGACGATGACGACGGCGATCTCCTTATGCAGCAGCGCGGCGCATTTCCCCACGAAGGCATTTCGGTGCTCGGCGCGGTCCTTGTTCGCGGGGCTGACGAATTCGATGGCGGCGACGAGTGTCCGCTCCCGGTTCAGATCGTAGATGAGCACTTCGTACTCAGCGGCATCGAGCGGGTCGGTCTCCAGCGCGAGCGATGGCTCCGAGGGCGACCAGAGTTGCGTTGCCAAACCACCGCCCACTCCGCTGCGGCTTCCCACCCAGCCTTCGGATGGTTCGAACGTCCCGATGTCGACTTCGTAAGCGCTGCCGAGGTGGGCACGCGGCTCCGCGATGAAGCCCGGTGGCAACTTGGATCGGAGTTGCTGCACGACGACCGCAGGCCACATAGCGTGGAAACCTTCCCACGATGACCGCTTGGACACCGGCGGGCGGAAGTGATCGCGCAGGGGCATAGTCATTCTCCGGGAGCGGCGGCGACCGTATTCTATCCGGGTTACTCCATCAGGACGCACCCATGCCCGATACCGCCATCAACGCCCACTTCCGCGTGCAACTCGCAGACCTGAAAACCAAAGGTCTCTACAAGAGCGAGCGCCGCATCCAGTCGCCGCAGAAGCCGGGCATCGAGGTGAACGGTCGGCCGGTCGTCAACTTCTGCGCGAACAACTACCTCGGGCTGGCAAACCATCCGGCGATCCTGAAGGCCGCGCGCGATGGCCTCGACGAATGGGGCTTCGGCCTGTCGTCGGTCCGGTTCATCTGCGGCACCCAAGACATCCACAAGCAGGCCGAGCGCAAGATCGCCGACTTCTTCCGCCGGCCCGATTCCATCCTCTACATCTCCTGCTTCGACGCCAACGGCGGATTGTTCGAGCCGCTTCTAACCGAACAAGACGCGATTCTCTCGGACGAGCTCAACCACGCCAGCATCATCGACGGCGTGCGGCTCTGCAAGGCGCAGCGCGGACGCTACAAGCACTCGGACATGGCCGAACTGCGGGCGAAGTTGATTGAGGCGAAGGACTGCCGCTTCAAGATGATCTTCACCGACAGCGTCTTCAGCATGGACGGCGACCTTGCGAAGCTGCCGGACATCTGCGAACTCGCGGACGAGTTCGGCGCCATCGTCGCCATCGACGACTGCCACGGGACAGGACACCTCGGCGCCACCGGCCGCGGCGGGGCCGAGGAACTCGGCGTCCTCGACCGCATCGACATCATCACGGGCACACTCGGCAAAACGCTCGGGGGCGGCAGCGGCGGCTTCACGGCGGCGAGTGCCGAGATCGTCGATTGGCTCCGCAACCGCTCGCGGCCGTATCTGTTCAGCAATTCGGTGCCGCCGTCGCTCGTCACCGCCGGGATGAAGGCGCTCGAACTCGTCGATACGAGCACCGAATTGCGGACGAAACTGAAGGCGAACACGGCGAAGATGCGCGCTGGTTTGGAGGCTGCGGGATTCGCGGTGAAGCCGGGTCCGACTCCGATTCTGCCCGTGATGTTCGGCGATGCGACGGTCGCGGGGAAGGTCGCCGAAGCCTTACTGGCGAAGGGGATTTACGTCATCGCGTTCAGCTTCCCGGTGGTGCCGCAGGGTCAAGCGCGCATCCGGTTGCAGGTTTCGGCCGCGCACAGCGACGAGCAGATC
>JAYVTJ010000826.1:0-3425 GCA_043774415.1 Fimbriiglobus sp.
CCGGGTGCCGGTAACGCTCGGCCGCAATCGCCGCGACCAACGGATCTGAGAACGTATACTTGGGACGCATCCTTGCTCTCCCGAAGGCGGATCGAAACGACGCACCGATCGTCCTCCATCGCGCAGATTTTCCTCAAGGCCAACTTGTATCACTCCAGGGGATGCTGAGAATATATCGGATGCAAGAATGCCTCGCTTACTTCCGGCTCGCGCTCGCCGACTCCGCGAACGCCCCATCGTGGGCCGAGTGGTGGGCGGCGAACCAGACCCTCGTCGAGAACACCTTCTCCCTCGTCGATTACGTCCGCCTCAAGCACCGCGGCCTCGTCGGGGCGCAGCAAATCCTCGATAAGCTCAGGCAGACGGCTGCCGAAACTGCGCTGCGACCGTCGCAAGCAAGTCCGAATACAAATCCGGTTTCAGAACGCCCAATCCTCGAATGATGAGGTCGGTGTGCGCGGTGAAGAGCTTGCCGGGTCGAGCGAAGCTCGCCAGCGACAAACCGCCCGAAGCGAACCCGTCGGATTCGAGCGGGATCGACGCGGGATCGCCGTAACTCTTACTCGTGACTTGGCAGAGCATCCAATCGCCCCGTCCGACGGGCACCAAGCAGACCGCCGGGCGAACCTTCGTTTGCGAGAGATCGGAAAACGGGAAAGGTACAAGGACTACTTGCCTGGCTGAAGGTGCGCCCATGCGGCGTCCTCCTCGGGCCGGTTCCAATCTTCCGCCAGCGCCGCCTCGGCCAGCAGCGCCGCTTCACCGGGTATGGTGGCCTCGTCATCCAAGATCGTGACGAAGGCCCGGCGTGGCCCGGCGATGTGGAAATTTCCCAGCAGGCGGATGTGTCCGCTCGTATCGATCACGGCTTCTAGCGTTTGAATCATGTTGCACCTCGAAGCCACTGTACCACAGGCCACCCGTCACCCCACGTTGAACGCGGCCTTCAACCCCGCGAGCGCTTTGGCGCCGCTCGCCTTATCGATCACGACGCCGATGCAGACTTCGCTCGTGTTGATCATGCTGATGTTGATGCCGAGTTCCGCGAGCGCCGCGAACATCGTCCGGGCCACGCCGGTGTGCGTCCGCATGCCGACGCCGAGGACGTAGAGCACCGCGATGTCGGCTTCGCCCGCCACCCGGCACTTGTCGTCGATCGGTTTCAGCACCGCTTCGGTGCGCTCGATGGCCTTCTTCAAGTCGGCCCGCGCCACCGTATACGACAGCTCGGCCCGGCCCGGCCCCGTGTAGTTCTGCACGATCATATCGACCAGGATGCCGCCGCTCGCCACGGCGTTGAACACCTTCGCGCAAACCCCCGGCCGATCCGGCAGATCGAATACCGTCAGCCGACTCTGGTCGAGGTTCAGATGCACGCCGCTCACGAGGATGTCTTCCATCCCGTCGAGCTTCTGCACGGCCGCTTCACGGTCTTTTTCGCCGGGCACCACGAACGGCGACGGCTTCGCCCGGAACAGCGACGGACTCGCCACATCCGTCGGCATGCCGGCACCCTTGCGCCGGCGGGCGAGCGAGAACGCCGTGTGGACCGCCCGCAGCGCCTTGCGACCGCGGATCGCCCGCCGCGAATCCTCGTGGGCCTTCTTGATCTTCTCCTTCGCGGCCGCGCCCATGACCGCTTCGACCTCGTCCGGCGTGGCGTCCTCTTCGATCAGCACGCTGATTTTGATGTCGCCCGTCGTGATCATCTTGAGGTTTACCCCCTCGGCCGCGAGGGCGTCGAACATCCGCTCGGCGACACCGCTGACGTGCCGCATACCGGCGCCGACGACCGAGACCTTGCTGACCTGCTCCGTCTCGCGCAGGGTCGCGCCGAGTTCCTCGACGATGGGCGTAAGCGTTTTCCGCGTCCGGTCGAGTTCGGTCGTCAGCACCGTGAAGGCGATGGTCGCCTTGCCCTGGGTGCCGACGCTCTGGCCGATCATGTCCACGGCGATGTTCGCCGACGCGAGCACTGCGAAGATCTTTCGGCTGACACCGGGTTCATCGGGGACGCCTTCGAGCAGCACGCGTGATTCGTCGGTTGCGAGTGCCACGCCGCAGACGGGGATCTCGGCCATCCACGGCTCTTCGGGGATGATCCACGTGCCCACGGCGTCCGACTGGGCGTTGCGCACCATCAGCGGCACATCGAACTTCTTCGCGAACTCGATGCTGCGCGAGTGCATCACCCCGGCGCCCATGCTCGCCATCTCGAGCATCTCGTCGTAGCTGATCGCGTCCATCTTGCGCGCGTCCGGGACCGCGCGCGGATCGGTCGTGTAGACGCCGTCCACGTCGGTGTAGATTTCGCACTGCACGTCGTACCCGGCCCCCTTCATCGCGGCGGCGACGGCGACGGCGGTGGTGTCCGAGCCGCCGCGGCCGAGGGTGGAAATGTCGCCTTGCTCGTCGATCCCTTGGAATCCGGCGACGACGACGATGTGCCCGGAATCGAGGGCTTCGCTGATGCGGCGGGTGTCGATCGACTTGATCCGCGCCTTGCGGTGCGTGCTGTCGGTCACGAGGCCGATCTGCTGGCCGGTGAAGCTGACGGCCTTCTCGCCGAGGTCCTGGATGGCCATGGCCGTGAGGGCGACGCTGATCTGCTCGCCGGTGGCGAGGAGCATGTCCATCTCGCGGGCGCTGGGGGCGGCGCTGATCTCGGACGCCTTGGCGATGAGGTCGTCGGTGGTGCTCCCCTGGGCGCTGACGACGACGATGACTTGATCGCCGCCGCTCTTCGCGCGGATGGCTTTCCGCGCAGCTTCTTTGACCCGCACGGCATCCCGGACGCTCGACCCGCCGAACTTTTGCACGACCAAACCCACGGCAGCGACCTCGGAGAGGGGGAGGAGGTGCTGTTTTACGGCGCGGGCAAGCGGTTGATTCCGATTCCGAGCAACATCCACCCCCCCGCGTCGGAATTGGACCCGAATCGTCGGAATCTCGGTACGTGCTTAGCGCCGCAACGACTTGCGTCTGGAAGCGGTGTTGCGCTTCTCGGGCGGAGTGATCCGAACCAAGTCGATATTTGACGACCTCTGCGGCGCAGTAGCGAGGTCGAACTTGGATTATTAGGTATGACCATGCATTCGAAATTCGCCACGGACAATCCGACAGGCGAAGTCGAATAACAAGGTGTACGGATAGCTAGTAGCTCGCGCGCAATCCCCGTGCGGATACGATTTTGATGGATATGGTATTTCGCAATGCAGCTTTGGGCAGCCCCAGATTCTCCAAATCACTTTCCTGGAAAATAATCGAATCGGATTTGCGACAGAGCTTATTCCACGGCCACCGGAACGACTTGACAGCATCGGCATCGGCATCGTGATAATGCAGGCACAATTCCAATTGGGATAAATGGAAATTCGAGTTGTTGAACACCGCGATATACGATAGCAGGGGCGAATGGGAATAAG
>JAYVTJ010000827.1:0-4888 GCA_043774415.1 Fimbriiglobus sp.
CTGTCCGTCGCTCGCGCGTCCGGCCAACGGGATCGCCTCGATCCCGAAGCCGCCCGAACTCCGGTAGGGTTTGCACAGCCAGCGCTTCGCGGGGTCGAGCGCTTCGCCCATCCTCCGCATCGCCGGCATCGGCACAAGCTTCGCCAGCGCAAACGGATCACGGATCTTCGCCAGCACCTCCGGCCCGTTCCCCCGGAGTTCGCGCGATTCGGAAATCGCCGCGACCACCTCCGGATGATTCTCCAGTCCGCCGGTGTACATCCACGGCCCCGGCGGCGCGTGCTCTGCAAGTTCGATGAACCCGTGCGGATAGTCTTCGAGGGGACACTTCAATACCGGACACATCTGGATCGTATCTTCGTCGGCGAAGAGATCGATGACGAACGGCCGCAAGCCGGCGCGGATTGCGGATGCCGCCGCGGCGCGGCCGCTGGCTCCGACGATCAGGATCGTGCGGCCGGCGCTCACTCGGTGATCGGCGTCGGCAGCCCGAAACGGCGGCGGAGGGCCTGCAACTCCTTCGAGCGGATGATGCGGAGGATGTCCTGGAAGTCGTCCGTCCACGCGGGGATTTCCGCATTCACGGGGATCGGTTCCCACGGAAGTTCGGTGAGCGCTTTGCCGAGTTCGGCGTCCGAATCGGCGAGCACGATCCACGATGATTCCGTCTTCCCCGGCGGCACATTGTCGCTGTCCGCGAAGATCCTGCAGACCATCCCGTTCTTCGCGGCGATGGCCGCGACGATCGGTTCTAAGCGGAGGTAGCGATTGGAAACGTGGAGCGCGAGCAATCCCTTCTCGGCGATGCGCTCGCGGTACATCTTCACCGATTCGACCGTCAGCAGGTGGACGGGGATCGAATCGGAACTGAAGGCATCGATGAGCAAGAGGTCGTACTTCGGCCCGTCGTACTTTTCGAGCATGAGCCGGGCGTCGCCCATGACGATGTCGACCGCAGCGCCGCGCTGGCGGGCGTCGGTCACGTAGGTGAAGTGCTTCCCGCCTTCGATCATATCGCGCACGGCCGGGTCGATTTCGTAGAAGGTCATCGTCTGACCGGCGATAGCGTAGGCGGCACCCGAGCCGGTGCCCAGGCCGACCATGCCGACGCGCGGCAGCGGCTTGCGCTCGAACGCCTCGCGGAAGATCGCCCCGACCGGCCCGGTGCGGTGGTAGTAGGTGAGCGGATCTTTCGCCGGATCCCACGCTTCGCGCGCCCCGGCGAGTGCGACCGCTTCCCACGGCGAAAAGGCTCCGAGCAGTCGGAGGTCGTCGCGGAGCGACGGCGGCAGCGGGCAATCGTTCGCTTCGTACTCCGTCGGCGCCTTCTTGTCGGTCCGCGGTTTCGGCACGCGGAAGCGGCTTCGGAACTGCCTGCCGTGGAGCGTTGTCCCGTGCGACATCTCGCGCGTGTCGATGCTGAGGTCGATCGCGGCGGTGTAGCCGCTGTAGAGTTCGTTGCCGTAGCCGTCGCGGTGCGAAGGGGAAAAATACTGATCCGGGCTGTACGTCGATTGCTGCGGGTAGGCTTCGAGCTTCATGATGCCGAAGTAGCTGCGGATCGTTTCGCGGGTCGATTCGGTCTTCGGATCGTATCCGCTCGCCGAGTCGCGGTAGAGGAAGGCGAAGAGGATCGCGGCGACGCAGAGGCCGAAGCGCAGCGGCCGCTCGATGAAGAGGAAGCAGAGCAGGCACGGCGGCGCGCAGACGGCGAAGAGCACGACCGTCTTCCGCGTGACCGAGGTGATGCCGACCCAGTTGAAGACGGGCTGCAAGGAGTCGGCGACCCAGCCGCAGGCCGTGCGGAAGGTGTTTCCGATTTTGTACTCGCTCGTGTTCCCGGCCCAGACGAGGAGCCCGCACAGCGAGAGCATCACCATCGGGACGAAGAGGTCGAGCAGCAGCGCGAAGCCGGCGCGGTCGGCCGAGAGTGTTGGGGTTTCCGCATCGGATTTGGACTTCGGCAGGAGCATGCAACCGAGGGCGATGGCGATGGGATACTCGTACGCCTGGGGGAAGAGCAGCGGGGCGACGATGGCGTTGAAGAGGCCGCCGAGGACGCCGCCGAAGGAGATCCAGAGGAAGTAGTCGGTGAGGTATTTGGGGTCGGGCCGGTCTCCGGCGAGTTCGGTGTGCATCAGCAGCGAGAGTAGAAAGTAGGCGAAGAGGTGCAGCCCGAGCATCTGGAACGGCGAGATGATCTCGTACTTCGCCGTCATGATGAAGATGAGCAAGAGCACGGCGACGGGGGCCGCGTTGGCGAGTCCGGTTCGGTACCACGACGGGGTGCGGGCGAAGGCGATGATGAACGTGAGCAAGTAGAGCGCGAGCGGGATGACCCAGAGCAGCGGCACGGAGGCGATGTCGGTCGTCATGTGCGTCGTGACGCCGAGCATGAGGCTCGACGGGACGAACGCCCGGCCGAGCCAGCGGAGCTTCTGCCCGAGCTTCGGTGCGACGGCGGGGATCGTTTCGACCTGGGCTTTCGCGAGCGGCCGGAGTGGGCGCAGAGCAGCGCGGCCGCACTGGATGGACAGTGCGATCAGGATGAGGAACCCGCCGGCCCAGAGCCATGTCTGCTGGACGGTGCGGAACGTCGGCTCGGTGAAGAGCGGGTAGCCGAGCAGGGAGATCAGACTGCCGGCATTGCTCGCGGCGTAGAGGAAGTAGGGGTCTTTCGCACTCGGATGGCCCGTGACGGTGAACCAGCGCTGGAGGAGCGGGGCGCTCGTCGAGACGGCGAGAAAGGGAATTCCGATGGCGACCGCGAGCATCGAGATGACGGCGAAGAAGGGCATCGCCCCGCCCTCGGGGGCGAGAGACTTCAGGATCGGCACCGTCGAATGCTCTGCCGTAATCAGCGCCGCGAGGAGCAGCACGGCCCCGGCGAATATCAGGACGCCGGCGTGGATGAGCACTTGCCGGGTGAGGTTCGGGATGGCCGTGAGCTTGTGGGCGTACCAGTAGCCGAGGAGGAGCAGGGCCTGGAAGAAGACCATGCAGGTGTTCCAGACGGCCGGGTTGCCGCCGACGTGCGGCAGCACCATCTTCCCGACCATCGGCTGGACCATGAACAGCAGCGTCGCACTGAGGAACATCGTGAGGGCGAACAGTGCGGGCACGCTCCGGACTCCTGAGTGGATCTTCGACCGACGCTCAATCGTCCAGACCGGAGCCGAAGCCCTCGTCTTCGACGGCGGGCTTGGCCACCGGCTTCGGCGCGGGCTTGATCGGCTCGATGACGCGCGGTGCCGGGGCGGGCTTTTCGACGGCGGCGCCCCTCGGCTTCGCCGGTGCGCGTCCGGCCGGCTTCTCGACGACTTTTGCGGGGGCCTTATCGGCGGCGACTCGCTTCGGCGCCGCGACGCGGCCCCGTCCGGCGGGCCCCTTCTCCGGGATGCTCGCGGCCGGCGACTCGGGCACCGCCCGCTTCGGGGCGTAGCTCGGGATCTCGTCGAGATCGTCCGAGTCGTCGATCTCTTCGATCAGCGAGCGACCGAGTTGGGGGCGGTCATCCTCGTCATCGCTCCGCGCAGGAGCCGCCGGCTTTGGCAGTGGGCCGCGCGGTTGGGTCGGCGGAGTCGTGAGCACCCGGATCTGCTGCGGTCTCGGTTCGGCCGCTCGCTGAGTCGGCGCCGGGTTGGCCGGGCGCGGACCGCGGTCGTTGCGGCGGGGCGCTTCGCGCTCCGGCAGCGGCGCGGGGGGCGGTGGGATCAGGAGCTGCTTCGGTGCGGGCAGTGCCAGCGGTACCGGCGGCGGCAGTTGCTGGATCGCGGGCGGAGCGCCGCGGCGGAGTTCGTCCCCGAAGCGGTTGACGACGTAGGTCCCGCTCGTCTTGTGCTTCTCGATTTCGATCAGCCCGTGGCGGGCGCCGTCTTCGAGCAACTCGCTGAAAGTGCGGTAGCCGTGGTACTCCTCGTTGAAGCTCGGCTTCTTCCGCTTCATCGTGTCCTTGACCATCGACGAGAAGATCACGTCCTTGTTCTCGCGCCGCAGGGCCACGAGGGAATCCATCAGCAGATTGAAGACTTTGCGCTTCACCTCGGGCACGGCCGCGCCTCCCGCGATGGGCAGGGCTTCGTGGCGGTCGAGGTCTTCGTAGTAGATGAACTCGTCGCAGTTGTCGCGGAGCAGATTCGACGTGGCCTCGACCAGCCCGAGGCCGATGACGTGCTTGCCGAGTTCCTTCAGCTTCGATACCAGCGGCGAGAAGTCGCTGTCGCCGGACACGATCACGAAGGTGTCGATGTGATCCTTCGAATACGCGAGGTCGATGGCATCGACGACCAGGCGGATGTCGGCGGAGTTCTTGCCGGTCATCGATCGCTTCGGGATTTCGATGAGTTCGATGGCCGCTTCGTGCAGCGATCCGGCGTAGGTGCCGAAGCGGCTCCAGTCGGCGTACGCCTTCTTCGCGACGATCTTCCCCTTCTCGACGAGGCGCTCGAGCACCTTCTCGATCTGGAAGCGGTCGCGGCGGCCGCCGAACCCGAGGGCGAGGTTCTCGAAATCCACGAACACGGCCAGGGTGCGCTCGCCGTCGCCGGCGTTGCTGTGTTTCATAAAGTCTGCGGCTCCGCCAGTCTCCGGGCGGCTCCCCGCCCCGTCGGTCACCCCGCTATCATGCGGGGCGACGGGGGAAACGACAACCGCGCCGCGAGGGATGGCGATTGGCCAATCTTCCGCGCCAGCCTTACGCTAAGCCCAAGTCGAACAACTCCCCCGGACGATTCGGAGCGATTCATGGCCGTGCAACTCTTCTCTTTGGCGGGCCGCGTGGCCGTGGTCACCGGCGGCGGTCAGGGCATTGGCGAGGCCATCTCGCGCCGGCTCGCGGCGGCTGGGGCCAAAGTCGGCGTTTTCGACATGGCGGCCGCGAATGCCGAGC
>JAYVTJ010000828.1:0-3223 GCA_043774415.1 Fimbriiglobus sp.
AGCCGTTCAAATGGACGTATGCAGGCCGGCCGCTGAACGTGTGAGTTTGGCGAACTCACACGCACTCATGGCGACGGGATTCAGCCCGGCTGATCTAGCTACCCGCCTCGGCGACAGATCGGGTCATCCGCTGAATCGCTTCTTTCCAGCGCGCTCTTTCCTCCGGGTGCTCATCACCGGGCTGTTGCTCTGCGCCCAGTTCGCCACGGCGCTCGGCTTCCCGGCCGCGCGGCCGAAGGCGACCGATGCGTCGCGGTCCTATCCGTGCCAGGATCGGCCGTGCGGATGCCTCGGTTACGATGAATGCTGGGCCGGCGACTGCTGCTGCTTCACGCTCGGCCAGAAGCTCGATTGGGCCGAGAAGAACGGCATCGAAGCGCCGACGCACGCGAAGGCTCGTGCGAAGCCGGAATCGGGCGCGAAGGAGAACTGCTGCACCGTTCCGAAAGCGTCCGCGAAATGGGTGAGCGCCGCATTCGTGAGCGCTTGCAAGGGGACGCACGCCGAAGGGATGCTCGCCGCGGCGCTCCTGCTGCCGCCCCTGATGCCGGTGAAACTTGCGACCGAGTATCCGACGCCGCGGACGATGGTCGTCGCGGTGTCCGAAGTCGCTCCCGCCCGTTCCGATTCGCCTCCGACACCCCCGCCGAAATCACTTCGATAGCCGGACTCGTTCTGACCGTGGCGACGAGTTGGAAACTCGTCGTCACGGGCGTGTCCTCCGCAATCGATGCGCCCCGCGCGCGTTTCGCGTCCGTCGCTTGCGCGTCCGGCTAACGGACCGCCCCGTCGTCATTCTGCTTCACCCCACCGCACCCGTTCCCACACCCCCGGAGATTCTCCATGCGGACCCGCTCCGCCTTCACCCTCATCGAACTGCTCGTCGTCATCGCGATCATCGCCATCCTCATCGGCCTGCTGCTGCCCGCCGTGCAAAAGGTGCGTGAGCCGCGGCGCGGATGAAGTGCAGCAACAACCTCAAGCAACTCGGGCTGGCCATGCACGGCCACGAGAGCGCCCTCGGCGTATTCCCGCAGGGCCGCAACGGCTATCCGAAAGTGGTCTCGGCCCCCGCCCGGCTGCTCGCCTATGTCGAGCAGGACAACCTGCAGCGGCTCGTCGATCCCGATGGCACGCTCGCCGTCGGAACCCCGAACGACGCGGCCGCAAAAAACCGCGTGACGCTGTTCGTCTGCCCGAGCGATCCGCAAAACGGGGTCGTGCCGAGCAGCGCCTACTTCGGCACGAACTACGTCGCCTGCAACGGCACCGGCGTCCTGTTCGATTCCGGTGGAAACGTCGCGGCGTATCAGAAGATCGCAGAGGGCAATGGAGTCTTCGCCCAGATCCCCGTGCGCATCGCCGACATCACCGATGGCACCTCGAACACCGCGGCCTTCAGCGAGAGTCTCGTCGGCAGCGGGGCGGCGATCACGGGCCTTCCCGCCGACCTCCAGACCGTGCGTCGGGCGATTCTCGAAGTGGCGGGCGGCAATGATCCGACCCCTGCGGACTGCGACGGCGGCAACGGAACATGGAACCCGCGCCGCGGCGAACAGTGGATCAACGGGCACTACGGCAATACTCTCTACAACCACTTCTACACGCCGAACCAAGTCGGCAAGTGGGACTGCGGCAACGCCAGCCACAACAAGGGATTGACGGCACCCCGCAGCGCCCACACCGGCGGCGTGAACCTGCTCCTGTGCGATGGGAGCGTGCGGTTCGCGAAGGATTCGGTCGATGTCGTAGCGTGGCGGTCGCTCGCGACCCGCGCGGGCGGGGAGGTGCCGGGGAATTGGTGAAATTCGCCACTCGTTCCCGACGACACTTTGGATGTGAATCGTTGGGAACGGGCGACAAACCGGTTTGCAATCGGTCAAGTTGCAACAGCACTGCTGCAAATTGCGGCAGTGAAGCCCGGAGATTGCACTGTCACTTTGGACGGGCGATCCAGCCCATTTGAAATTGCCCTCACCGAAATATCGCAAACTCAAGCCACTGAGAGACTTTCGCGTATCGAACTGTTCCCGAACGAGAACATCCGCCAACGGCACCGCTCCTGCGATAGCGGAGAGCGAATGCAGCGAGCGGGTGATTTCATTCGAGGAGTCTGCCGGCGTGGCGAACAAACTGATCGAGTCGGAGACTGCGGCCTCCGTTGGGAGTTCTTCCCCGCAGGATCGTCTGCGGCTCGCGCTCGAGCACGCATCGCATTTGCTCCCGGCGCAGGGACCGATCTCGGTTTTCATCCACCACAATACGCTGCATGCGTTCGAGCAACTGCCCTTCGAGACGGCCGTTCAGAATGCGGCCCGTATGTTCGACTGCGAGCCTTATCTGCCCGAGGCCCGCTACGAGGCGGAACTCGCGAAGCGCCGGATCCGACTTCAGGATCTCCGGGCGGTTCTCGAGTCGGACCTCGGTGATGCCGGTCGCATCGTCGTGGCTCCCGGCGTAACCCGGATCGACTTGCGACTGGCGATGGTGACCAAGCCCTCGTGGCAGGGGAGCGCGGCCGAACTGCGCTGGAAGCTCGCGGAAGACGGCGTCACCCGCTATCAGGCCGCGCGGTGGCATCGGGCCTCGACGGTGGTGCAGGCGCTGTCCTTTCCCGATCCGGCCGCGAAAATACTGCGGTGCCGGGGCGTACTCGTCCTCGCGGGCGCATCCGATCCCGACTTGCTCGTCAACGATCTGCTCACGCGCTACACGGCCGCGTTTCTGGATCAGGGCATCTCGCGTTCGGCGCTGCCGGCCCGTCATGCCGGGTTTCTGGGCGGATTCTGCAAACTCTACAGCCGCGCGCAGTTCGAGCCTTGGCATCGGGCACTCGCGCTGCATTGCCGGAGCATCGTGACCCGGGCCCCGAGTGCGCTCGAGAGCATTCTGGAATCGCTGGCCGATCTCGGCATCGCCGAAGACCGCTGGAGCGACTTCTTCGCACAGACGCTCTTGAGTCTCCGCGGTTGGGCCGGAATGATCCACCAGATGGAACGGCGATCCGACAGCGTCCACCATCCGATCCCGGCGGGCACGTTCGTCGAATTCGTCGCCGTGCGGCTCCTGATGGACCGCGCGGCCGCCGCCCATGTCGCCGAGCAGGACTGCGGCTACACCGGCCCGCTGTCGGCTCTGGGCGACTGGTCCGAGCGGAACGGAGCGGGTCGCGGCGCGGCCGTGGCGGATCTCCGCGTCTACGAAGTCTACCGGGCCGCCCGCG
>JAYVTJ010000829.1:0-6526 GCA_043774415.1 Fimbriiglobus sp.
AGCCGTTCAAATGGACGTATGCAGGCCGGCCGCTGAACGTGTGAGTTTGGCGAACTCACACGCACTCATGGCGACGGGATTCAGCCCGGCTGATCTAGCAACGCAAAGCTAGGACAGTACCGGCTTGTCGATTCGGAGTCAGTTTCTCGAAGTGGGCGGTAAAGCCGATGTCCTTGAGAAGTTTGATCGCGTCGCCGATGAGTTTCTTCTTGGGGTCGCCCGCCATGTTCGCCACCCGGTATCGCGATTAGTGGAACAAGGTGCCCTGACGCTTGCGGCCGACTTTGGCGACGCCTTTCGAACGCAAGCACGCGAGTACGGCCGAAGCCATCGCCTTCGCCAGAAGGGGAGGAACCGCATTACCCACCTGATTGTACTGGCTGCCCTCGCTCCCGCAGAACGCGAACCAATCCGGAAAACTCTGGAGGCGGGCGCCCTCCCGCACCGTGAGGCGCCGCCTCCTTCCGTCGTCCAAGCGCACACGGAGCATATCACCCGTGGCGCCGTTCAGATTCCTGCAGGTGACCGTGCGGCTCGGGCGATCTAAATGCAAATCGCGAGGGCGGACGCATTTCGATGCGATTTCATAACGCTCGACGTAGGCATCCATGCTGGGCGTCAAGAATTTTGAGCCGGGTGGGATTTGAGCCGTTCGCGGCTTTGCGGAACTCCGTAATTCGCCGCATTCAACAATTTCCAATCGACGGTGTACGACAGCGAACTGAGTTCATCCGCGATGGCATCGAGGTAGGTCCGATTTTGATACAGCATCCCCCGGATGTTCTCGATGACCACCACTCGGGGCCGGTATCGCTTCACTGCGGAGAGAAACGCCGGAAAGCCGTTCCGTTCGTCGCGGTGGCCTTCCTGATGACCACCGACAGAAAAGGGCTGGCAGGGTGGGCCGCCGATGATGACTTCCGAACCGGATGGCAATTCGGAATCCGCCGTCAGGAGGCTTTGGTGGCAGTCGGCTTTCAGATTCGTCCGGTAGGTCTCGCACGCATCTTCCAGCATTTCGAATCCAAAGGTACGGAAGCCCGCAGCTTCGAATCCCAGCGCCAACCCCCCGCAGCCTGCGAAAAGATCCAATACTAGTGGCCCTTTGCGTGAAGCGACGCGGGATGGAAGTTCCATCGCCAGTGTTTCAGGATATTCCATCGACGGGGCCATGCCGATCCTCGTCCGCAGTGTCAATTGGGCTGGAGTTACTATACACGCTCCAATCCCCCACCAGCCGGAACACCCGTTTTCGCACGCCCCCGCAACCGCTATCCTGTTCTGGACAGACACCGCCCTCCCGTTCCGAGACCGACGCATGCCCGCCCCCAACCCGTACGACAACTGCCCCTGCGGCAGCGGCAAGAAATTCAAGTGGTGCTGCGCCCCATACTGGGACAAGATCGAAACCGGCCTCGAGATGTACCAGCAGGGCCAGCTCGAAAACGCCCTCAAAATGATGGAGATGCTCGTCAAGGAGCACGGCACAGTCCCGCAGCCGTGGGGCTACTACGCCCACATTCTGTTCCGCGAAGGGCAGATGGAGAAGGCCGAGGAGATCCTTCAAAAGGCCTTCGCCATCGATCCGAACTTCGCCATGGGCTGGCTGCTCAAGGGCCTGTTCCGCCAGAGCGAAGGCGAAGTCATCGGGGCGCTGCTGCTCTACCGCAAAGCGGCCGACGCCTACCCGCCCGAAGCGCACGATCAGCTGGCGCAAGTCCACGAGATGATCGCCCGCAACGAGCTGATCCTGAATCGGCCGGTGGCTTCCGCGGCGGCGCTCGCGCGGGCGCTGAAGTTCAGCCCCGGCGATGAAGAAGCCGCGGCGCAGTTCGAAGGCCTCTTCGGCGCCGGATCGCGGTTGCCGCTCTGCGCCCGCAAGGCCTATGCACTGCGGGCCACCGTGCAGCCCGTCGAAGTGCCCGAAGGGGGCAAGCTCTCGGACGCGAAGAAGGCTTACGAAGCACTCGTGGAGAAGCTTCCGACCGACCCGGCGGCTCAGTTCAACTTGGGCCTCGTCCGCGCTTGGCTCGGCGATCAGGGGCCGGCGCTCGAAGCGCTGAGCAAGAGTTTGGAACTCGAGTACGACGACGCCCATGCCGAGGAGACGGCCGCGCTGATCGAAGTGCTGAAATGCGCGCAGGGGATGGAGGCCGAGTCGGACTACCGCGAGTTCCGCTACTACCTCCAGATCCGCGATCCGAACGCCGTGCTGCAACTGCTGCAGGCGTGGGACGCCGAAGGCCGCATCATGGGGTCGCAGTCGGACGAGAGCGGGCAGAACTTCGGCTGCATGGTCGTCGAACCGCTGCCGACACTGCTCGACACCGGCACCACGATGGCCAAGGTGCTCGGCAACCTCACGATCAACGGCGGCCTCGTCCGACTCTGGTCCGGGAACAAGGAGTCGGCGCTGAAACTGACCACCGAGATGCGCGACCGCCTGAACATGGCCGTCGAAGCGCCGGTGGAAGGGACCGGCCCGCCGCAGTTCGGCGAGATCGTCCAAGAAGCATTCGCCTACCCGATCCGCATGACCGAATTCAGCGAGGCCGAGCAGAAGCTGAAGGCGTACGCCGAGAACTACTTCGAAACCGTCTGGGCGCATCGGCCGCTGAAGGTCTTCGGCGGGGCCACGGCCATCGACGCCGGCGGGAGCAAGGTCCTGCGCAAGCGGCTCCTCGGCGTCATCAAGTTCCTCGAAGACTGCGTGGCCGGGTCGGCGCCGCGCAAGACGCAGGGCGACGATTCGACGCCGATGGAGGTCTACGACTTCAACCGTCTGCGGCACAAGCTCGGCGCCGAACGCCAAGGGCCGGGGGTCGCGCCGCCGGAGTTGCTCGCGGCCGTGCCGAAGCCGAAGAAGGACTTCGGGGCGATGAGCGCCGCCGACCTCGCGGGGCTGACGGGGAGCGAGCTCTCAGCATCCGAGATCGAAGAAGCGATGCGGGCGTCGCTGAAGCTCGATGCGCGCGAACTCGCGGTCGCCTTCGCGCAGGCCGGGATCGCCCAGCCGGCGGATGCGGCGAAGCCCGACCGCTACACGCTCTTCGCGTGTCTGATCGCCGCCGCGAATGCCGATGGCGATCCGACCGCGGCGCTCAAGCACGCGGGGGCCGGGGCCGAGTACGACGCGGCGAACAACGGCGGCAAGCGCGCCAACGAGTTCGGGCTGCAGAAGGCCCGGCTGCTGGCGAAGTCGGGCCAGGGGGACGGCGCGGTGAAGGAGTTCATGGAGCTGATCGCGCGGAACCCGGACGAGCCGAAGTTCTACATCGGCGCAACCGAAACGATGCTGAGCAGCAAGCGCGGCGCGGATGCGCTGCGGTTCGCGGAAGCGGGGTTGGCGAAAGCCCGCAGCCTCGGCAACCGCGATCTGGAAGGGGCCTGCTTGGAACTGAGCGAAGCCGCGAAGCGGATGGTGTGAGGGGGCCGGAGGGCGTGGTCGAGTCCGCGAGATCCGCCGTTGCCCGCGTGAACCAAGGAGTCTCGCGGACTCGACTACGCCCTACGACCAGATGAGTTCGACGCCGCTGCGCCACCCCTCGTCGGAATCACAGCGGAATTTCGGTACGTCCCATACCGGCCAACGGCTTACGTCCGAACCTGCTTGACTCAACACCTCACAGACCGACAATCCGCACAATACCTGTTCGATTTCCGGCATCGCTCTCTTGACAGCCCTTTCCAAGCGAGTAAGCTGGCTCTGTGAGATTGATCCTGAGTATCAGTCTCAATAAGAACCCACCGCGAATTCGTCGCCTCGAACTGTCACCCCGCAAGTTCCATCATCAGGAGATCGGCCATGCGCCGTCCGTCCCGTCGGGCCTTCACGCTCATCGAACTGCTCGTCGTGATCGCGATTATCGCGATCCTCATCGGCCTGCTGCTGCCCGCCGTCCAAAAGGTCCGCGAGACGGCGGCGCGGCTGAAGTGCCAGAACAACCTCAAGCAGATCGGCCTCGCGCTGCACAGCCACATGGACGGCCGAGACGGACTCCCGGCGAACGGCAATTACGTCTGGAACGGGGCGAGCGTGACGACGGCGAACGCCTGGTCCGGCATGGCCCGCATCCTCCCGTACATCGAGCAGGAGAACCTCTTTCGCGGGATCGACTTCAACCTGTCGTACAACGTGCAGACGGGCATCTCCTCGAAGCGCGTGGCCACGTTCGTCTGCCCGAGCGAAGTGAACGACCGGGGGCAGGGCACCGATCCCGTCTACGGCAACAAGCACTGGCCGATCAGCTACGCGCTGAACAACGGCACCTGGGCCGTGCTGACCGGCAAGTCGTCCGGGATGCGGACGGGCGACGGGGCGTTCACGCCGAACCGCGGCGCCCGCCCGGCCGACTTCACCGACGGCATGAGCAACACGCTCGCGGTGGCCGAGGTGAAAGCGTTCACGAATCGGGTCGCCGGGTCGCCGAACACGACGACCTATCCCACGCCGCCGGCGCCGCCGGCGAACCCGGCCGCCATCTCGACCTTCGGTCTCGCGGCGTTCAACCCGGCGTCGTACACGCACGTCGAATGGGTCGATGGGAAGGTCCACGAGACCGGCGTCACGACGGTGTTCACGCCGAATACGAAGGTGCTCTATTCGAGCGGCGGCATCGACTACGACGTGGACTTGGTACTGGCGACCGAATCGAACGTCGGCGACACCTACGCGGCCGTGACGAGCCGGAGCTACCACACCGGCTGCGTGAACGCGCTGCTCATGGACGGCTCCGTGCGGACCGTGAGCAACGGCATCGCCCCCGCGACCTGGCGCGCCATGGGTACCCGGGCGGGCGGGGAAGTGATTTCGGAGTAGAAAGAGTGCTGCGCCCCTTGACCCCCGCAGAATTCCGGAGCGATCCGTGAGTGCCGTGTCGCCGAGCGAAGAGCGCGCGATGCGCCGCGCGCTGGCGCTGGCCGAGCGCGGACGCGGCTCCGTCGAGCCGAATCCGATGGTCGGCGCCGTCGTGCTCGATGCGGCGGGCGCGATCGTCGGCGAAGGGTGGCACGAATGCTTCGGCGGGCCGCACGCCGAAGCGAATGCCCTCGGAATGGCCGGCGACGCGGCGCGCGGCGGGACGCTCGTCGTCACGCTCGAACCCTGCTGCCACCACGGCAAGACGCCCCCCTGCACCGACGCCGTGCTGAAATCGGGCGTGACCCGCGTCGTCGCGGCGATGCCCGATCCCTTCCCCGCCGTCGCCGGCGGCGGCCTTCAGATCCTCCGCGACAACGGCTTGTCAGTGGACGTCGGCCTATTCGAAACCGAGGCGGCGCAGTTGAACGCGCCGTACCTCACGCTGCTCCGGCAAGGGCGTCCGTGGGTTATCGCGAAGTGGGCCATGTCGCTCGACGGCAAGATCGCCACCCGCACCGGCGATTCGAAGTGGATCAGCAATGCGAGCAGCCGGGCGAAGGTGCATGGGCTGCGCGGCCGCGTCGATGCGATCCTCGTCGGTCGGGGGACGCTCCGCGCGGACGATCCGCTGCTCACCGCGCGCCCGGCGGGTCCCCGCACCGCGACCCGCATCGTCGTCTGCGCGAGCGGCGAACTTCCGTCGGATTGTCAGCTCCTGCGGACCATCGGACTAGCGCCGGTGATCGTGGCGACGCGGGCGAAATCCTTGGGCAAGCTCGCGGCGTGGACGGCGGCGGGAGCCGAGGTGCTCGGCTTCGATGGAGATATCGTGCCAAATTTGCTCGACGAACTCGGCAGGCGGCGGATGACGAACGTCCTCGTCGAAGGGGGCGCCGGCCTGCTCGGCTCGTTCCGCGACGCGGGGCTGATCGACGAGGCGCACGTCTACGTCGCGCCGAAACTGATCGGCGGTGACAAGGCCCTGTCACCGGTGGGCGGGCTGGGAATCGCGGCGATGGGCGAGGCGATGGGCTTCGGCGCTGCGGAGGTTCAGGTGCTGGACGGGGACGTGTGGATCGCGGCGAAGCGATCTTCGCCTGCTTCCTTCTCCGAAGCGGAGAGGGGGTTGCGGGGCTAATCAGCCCTCTCCGCTTCGCTGATGGCGTGACCTGCGAAAGAAGCGATTTCGCACAGCACCATCTCCGACTCGCTTTCGATTCGCACATTCGAAATCCGCAGGACCGTGAGTCCTCGTGAAGCCATCGCCCGGTTCCGCAAATCGTCGTACTCGACTTGCGAGTCATGGATCGGCCATCCAGTTCGATCACCAGACCCACATCCGCGCAGTAGAAGTCGGCGATGTAGCAGCCGATGATCTGCTGCCTGCGGAATTTCAAGCCGTCGAGTTTGCGCGCGCGGAGTGAAGCCCAAAGCATCGTTTCGACCGGAGTCATCGTGCGGCGGAGTTGACGTGCGAAAACGAGTTTCTGGCCGTCGATGGGCCGGCCCGCGACGATGTTGCGGTTCACGGATTGTCACTCCGATCTTCGCGGGCCGACCTCACCCCCCGGCCCCCTCTCCGAAGCGGAGAGGGGGTGACTCCCTCGCGGGGAGCGCAATTGAGTTCGGCATGTCCGGCTCCCCCTCTCCGCTTCGGAGAGGGGG
>JAYVTJ010000830.1:0-7540 GCA_043774415.1 Fimbriiglobus sp.
CACGGAGGGCTCACGCCCACCGCTCGGGAGAGCGGCCGGTTTCGCAGCCGGCGCCGGGGCCGCCTTCGCTTCGCCGTTGCCGCTGAAGGTCAGCAGCACGCCGCCGACGACGACCTTATCGCCCGGCTTCACACGGATCTCGCCGACGGTGCCGGCGCCGGTGCTCGCCACGGGGACGGAGGCTTTGTCCGTCTCCACGTCGAAGAGATCCTGGCCGGCGGTCACGGTGTCGCCCGGCTTCACCTTCACGGCGACGACGGTCGCGGAATCGATGCCTTCGCCGAGTTCGGGAAGCTTGAAATCCATATTGCACATGCCTTATTGAAACCTATAACATGACCAGTTCGCAAGATGGTACTAACTTGCTGTACGCTTCGTTAAAATTTCAATAATTCGCCAATCTTGAGCAAAAGCCAATTTGAGCACTTCCGGATCGACCGTTTCGCTATGATCAATTTTCAGTTCATTCTGCGATGCACCACCGAAGACATCTACAGCTACAACACGCAATTTCGCTCCCTGCTTCTCTAGTATGGCGATTAGATCAATAGCGGTGAAGCTAGCGTTGATCAATTTGGCTTGCCCGGTCGTCAATGGAAGAGCCAGAGCTGTTCTGCGTGAGTATTTAGCTATTGTCCTAAGTGAGGATGCAATTTCGTTGATTTTTCCAATGAACCAAAGCAGTAACAGCACATTGACTATGCAAACTGGCACGAGAATCAAAAAATACTCAGCTTGCATAGCATGTCCTATTAATGATCAATCAGCATTATGTGAGTTCAAAGAATTCTTTACTTAGCTCAGCGTCGGTACTTAGGCAATGCTCTAAAATTACAATAGACGATGCAATAAGCTTGCCATTTCGCACACGATCGGTGAAATCCAGAACGGGACCACTCTGAAATTTGCCACCGTGAAACAGGTTATTGCGAACCTTCTGAACAAGACTGAGTACGTGTCGCTCGTCTGTGTGGTCGTCACTTTGCAATGTTGGCACGAAATCAATTGAGGAGCCAACCACAATTTCAGTCTTAGGTGGATTGTTGATTAAATAGGCATATGCCTCGGCAACCGATTCGTTGCCTGCATTTTGTAATCGACCACAAATCGATGTACGAATGGCCAATGCATCCCAATCGGGCTCGGCTCGTCGAGATTCGCCCTCCACCTTCGAGCGCTTGAAGCATCGGCATCGTTTCATTGCATATTCAAACCGAGAAAAGATTACGAAGAATCTGAAAATTAGTTCGTGATCGCCAATGCGGCGAATAAATTCGTCGTATGGACTATTCATAGCAGATCCTTTGTTCACGATTATTCCTCGCGCCTTTCCATCGGACGATCTCTGTGGATCTCACGCTGCCATTCGACGGGATCTTCGATGTCGTCGAACGTGCCCATTGAGGCCAACTTTTCGAACAATTGCCGCAAGGTCCGCTTGTCGTTCGGATCGGTGGTCGCGGGCGTCGGCACGACGACTTCGACCGCTACCGGGCCGTTCGCGGTCGGCGGCGGGGCGCCGTTCGGCCCCCATGTGATGACGCCGTTCTCCAACGTCGCGGGGAATACGCTGTTCATCGCCTCACCTCCCGAGTGCAGCAATTATACGGTCCACGGCGCCGGCGACTCCGGGTTGATCCCCAGATCGGCGATGGCCTGCTTCACCACGCCGCAGTCGATCTCGCGGCGCTGCGCCAGCGCGAAGAGCGCGGCCACCGTCACATGTTCGGCGTCCACTTCGAAGAACCTCCGCAGGTTCTTGCGCGTCTCGCTGCGGCCGAAGCCGTCGGTGCCGAGCGCCGTCAAGCGACCGTCCAAATACGGGCCGACCTGCTCGGCGAGCGTCCGCATGTAGTCGCTGCTCGCGATGATCGGCCCCTTCGTGTCGGCGAGCACCTGCCGCACATAAGAAGTCTTCGCGTCGCCCGTCGGGTGAAGCCGGTTGTGCCGTTCGCAGTCGAGCGCGTCGCGCTTCAACTGCTGGTAGCTCGTGGCGCTGTAGACGGTGCTGGCGACGCCGTACTTCTCGGCGAGGATCTTCTGCGCCCGCAGCACGTCGTTGAGGATCACCCCGCTGCCAAGCAATTGGACGGTCTGCTTCGCGTTCGGCGGTGTTACGGTACGGACCGGGTACAACCCGCGGATAATGCCGTCGCGGCACTCTTCGCCGGGCATCGCCGGCATGTCGTAGGCCTCGTTGTAGACCGTGAGATAGTAGAACTCCTCGACGTTCTTCACGAACATGCGGTCGATGCCGTGCTCGATGATGACGGCCAATTCGTAGGCGAACGCGGGGTCGTACGCCCGGCAGGTCGGGATCGTCATCGCCACGAGGGGGCTGTGGCCGTCCTCGTGCTGGAGGCCTTCGCCGTTGATTGTGGTGCGGCCGGCGGTCGCGCCCATGAGGAAGCCGCGGCAGCGGGCGTCGGCGGCGGCCCAGGCCAAGTCGCCGATGCGCTGGAAGCCGAACATGCTGTAGTAGATGTAGAACGGGATCGTGTTGACGCCGTGCGTGCTGTACGCGGTGCCGGCCGCGATGAAGCTCGCCATGCTCCCCGCTTCGTTGATCCCCTCCTGCAGAATCTGTCCGCTCGTGCTCTCGCGGTAGGCCGTCGAGGTGCCCGCATCGACGGGGCGGTAGAGCTGGCCCTTGCTGCTGTACATGCCGAACGCCGAGTACATGGGCGGCATCCCGAAGGTCTGGCCTTCATCGGGCACGATCGGCACGATCAGCTTGCCGATGTTCTTGTCGCGCATGACCCCCTTCGCCATGAGGTCGACCCAGGCGAGCGTCGTGCTGCGCGGCTTGATCGTGGCGGGATACAGGAAGTCGAACGACTTCCGATCCGGCGGCGTGCACGGGGTGAACTCCGTGCGCCGGCTCGGGTTGAACCCGCCGAGCGCCGCGCGGCGCTCCATCAGGTACTTCATCTCGGGGCTGTCGGGCGCGGGCTTGTAGAAGGGGACGTCGGCGAGTTGATCGTCGGTGAAGGGCAGTTCGAAGCGATCGCGGAAGACGCGGAGCGCGGCGACGAGACGTTTCGATTTCTTCTGCTCGTCCGAGAGGTTCGGATCGGCTTCGATCGGTCCGGCGAGCATCTTTAATTGATGCGTCGTGTTCTTGCCTTCGCCGCCGTCGCCCGGAATGCCGTAGCCTTTGACCGTCTTCACGAGGATGACCGTCGGCTGACCTTTGCAATCGACGGCCGCTTTGTACGCCGCATAGACCTTGAGCGGATCGTGACCGCCGCGGCGGAGATTGGCGAGCTGCTCGTTCGAAAGGTGCTCGACCATCGCCTTGAGTTCGGGGCTGTTGAAGAAGAACTCGCGGATGAACTCGCCGCCCTTGACGACGTACTCCTGGTATTCGCCGTCGACCACTTCCATCATCCGCCGCTGCAGCGCACCCGTGTAGTCGGCTTTAATCAACTCGTCCCAACCGCTGCCCCAGACCACTTTGATGACGTTCCATCCGGCGCCGCGGAAGAGGCCTTCGAGTTCCTGGATGATCTTGCCGTTGCCGCGCACGGGGCCGTCGAGGCGCTGGAGGTTGCAGTTGATGACCCACGTCAGGTTGTCGAGCTTCTCCCGCGCGGCCAGCGTGATGCAGCCGAGCGATTCGGGTTCGTCGCATTCGCCGTCGCCGAGGTAGGCCCAGATGCGGACGTTGTCGGTCTTCGCGAGACCGCGATCGCGCAGGTAGCGGTTGTAGCGGGCATGGTAGATGCTCATGATCGGGCCGAGGCCCATCGACACGGTCGGGTACTGCCAGAACTCGGGCATGAGCCAGGGGTGCGGGTAGCTGCTCAGGCCACCGCCGGGCTGTAGCTCTTGGCGGAAGTTCGTGAGCTGCGTCTCGTTCAATCGTCCTTCGAGGAAGGCGCGGGCGTACGGGCCGGGGCTGGCGTGACCCTGGAAGAAGACGACGTCGCCGGGGTGTTCGGCCGTGCGGCCCTTGAAGAAGTGATTCTGCGCCACTTCGTACAGCGTCGCGGCGCTGGCGAAAGTGCTGATGTGCCCGCCGACGTTCGTGTTCTTGTTCGCTTTCAGCACCATCGCCATCGCGTTCCAGCGGACGATCGATTTGAGCTTGCGCTCGATCTCGCGGTTGCCGGGGAAGCGCGGCTGATCTTCGGGCTGGATCGTGTTGACGTAGCCGGTGGTCACGCCGCTCGGCATCTTCGCCCCGGCCTTGCTGGCCACGGCGAGCATCGTTTCGAGCAGGAACTGGGCGCGGTCCGGACCCTGGTGCTTGATGACCGCTTCGAGCGAGTCAGTCCATTCCGCGGTTTCGATCGGGTCGGCATCCGTGGGGACACCGCTTTTGGCGAGCACGTCGGGATTGGCGTGCATAGTCTCGGACCTCTTCAAAATGGGCCGGCGGGCCGGCGCTTCGGAGCGTGCGGGGGCCGGGGGAATGATCGTCGGGTCGGCCGCGGGTGCATTCGCGCAGGGTGTGCTGTTAAGATAGAAAAGGCGCGGAAGGCCGTCCACGCGCCGGCGGGTGGGGGACGAGTTTCAAACTGCGATGCGCGGCTGCCTGTGCCGTGAAGAGTCGGGAAGTGCCCGCGGTTCTTGCAGGAGGATCACCGCCGGGATCCCCAACCCGGACACCAGCTTGCGGATCATCGTCACGCTCAGTTCGCGTCGCCCGCTCAACACTTCGGAGACCTTGCTCTTGCTGCCGATGTAAGGGATCAGATCTTTCGGTTTGAGCCGCTGCTGCTCCATCCGAAAGCGGAGGGCGGTAATCGGGTCGGGGAGGTCGATCGGGAACGCCGTCTCCTCGTATTTTTCGACGAGCAGAAGCAGCAGTTCCAGTTCGTCCCCGTCGGCGGTGCCCGGTTTGGCGTCGAAGATCGCTTCCACGCGGGCCATCACCTCGCCGTACTGCTCCTCCGACTTGATGATTCTCGGAGAAAGGATCGCGCCCACTCGGTCAGATCGTTTGGGCATCGATTTCGTCGTATTCGGCATGGGTTCCCACAAATCGGACGTAGACGGTGAAAAAATCGTAGTTGATCCACACCACCAGCCGGTACTTGTTCCCGCAAATGTTGAAGACGGCGCGGCCGTCCTTCAAAATGCTGGCGCTGCCGTAGTGCGCCTTCACGGCTGCGGGAGTCGCCCAATCGGCGTGCTTGGCTTCCGCGTGCCACGCTTCGAGTTCGCCTCGGGCGGACGGCTCCCGTTCCCAGAAATCCCTCAGTGCCTTCTTCGAAATGATACGCATAGAATCGGGTGTTTCCGTCCGTGAGTCAACCGCAAAGTTCCCATTTTGGGAACAGGGTGGTTCCGACGGCTGTACGATGTCTTCGGCCCGCCGTGCGGGCAATCGAAATGATCCGGCGGGGTGGATTCTATGACCCGACTCCTCAGCATCACCCTCGCGTTCCTAGGCGCGCTAACCATCGCACGGGCGCAGGATTCCGGCAAGCCCGGCCCGATCGCCGCGAAGCGAGTGCAGACAACCGCCGCCGATTCGACCCTCGCCTTCGCCGCCGCGAGCCTCGCCAAGCAGTCCGGCATCGACTTCGACCTTTCTGCTGTCGATGGCACCGCGAAAATCGAAGCGATCTCTGCGACCGACTTCTGGCTCGCGGCCGAAGCGCTGGCGAAGCAGACCGGCGCGCGGCTCGTTCCCGTCGGCGCCAAGGTGAAGTTCGTCAAAGGCCCGACGACGCCGAGCAGCGTCGATGGCCCCTTCCGCGTCAGCGTGAAAGGGGTTACGGCGAAGCGCGACTTCGACACCGGCGAGAGCGTCTGCGATGTCCAGCTCGAAGTGGCGTGGGAACCGCGCTTCCCGGTGTACCTGATCGATAACATCCCGAAGATCGAGGTGGCGAAGTCCGGCGGCGAGGGCTTCAAAGTCGGGGCGAGCACCGGCCGCGTGCCGACGACCGGGTTCAGCCAGTTGGCCACCGTGCGCGTCCTGGGGATCCCGCGCAGCGCACCGACACTCGACGTGCTCAGTGGGAGCTTCCGCGTCGTCGCCGCCGAGAAGCTCTTGGCCGTGGAGTTCAAGGAGCTGACGTCGGACAAACCGGCGGTCCAAACTCTCGACGGTGTGAAGGTGACGCTGAAACCGGTGAAGCGCCTGACCGCCGCCGTGCAGTTCGACTTCGACTTGGAGTACCCGGCGAGCCACCCGGCCTTCGAGAGCTTCGAACTCTGGGCGAGCGCGAACAAGCTGAAGCTCTACGCGCCGAACAACCGCAGCGCCTTCGAGCCGACCGACTACAGCACCGACGAATCGGGTCGCCGCATCGCCGCGAGCTACAGTTTTCCCAGCCCCGCGGGCAAGCCGCTGCCGAACCTCACGGGCTGGCGCGCGGTCTATGAAACCCCCGGCCCGATGCTCGTGCAGACGGTGAAGTTCGAATTGAAGGGCATCGCGCTGCCATGACCGACTCCCTCCGACTGGCCGCCGCGGCGCTGCGCTCCGCGAAATCGGTGGCCGTGCTCACCGGCGCCGGCGTCTCCGCCGAGAGCGGCGTGCCGACCTTCCGCGCCAGCGATGGCCTCTGGGAAGGTCACCGCATCGAGGACGTGGCCACGCCGACCGGATTCGAGCGCGACCCCGCGCTCGTCTGGCAGTTCTACAACGCCCGCCGCGCCAACGTGGCCACCGTGCAGCCGAACGCCGGACACTTCGCCTTGGCCAAACTCGAAGAGCGCTTCGGCGAGAACCTCGCACTCGTCACTCAGAACGTCGATGGCCTGCATCTTCAAGCGGGTAGCCGGAACGTGCTCGAAATCCACGGGAGCCTGCGCGAGACGCGCTGCCTCGGCTGCGCGAAGGTCGAGAATCGCGGCCTCGAAGTGCTCGGCAATGCGCCGGTCTGCCCGCACTGCGAAGCGCGGCTCCGGCCGAACATCGTCTGGTTCCACGAAATGCTGCCCGTCGATGTCTGGGAGAAGGCCCAGTACGCCGCGGCGCTCTGCGATGTGCTCCTGGTCGTCGGCACGTCGGCCGTGGTCTACCCCGCCGCGAGTTTGATCCCCATCGCCAAAACGACCCGCGTGCGCGGGGCGATTGTCATCGAGTGCAATCTGGCGCCGACCGCCGCCAGCGAAGAAGCGGACATCGGCCTGTACGGCCCCTCGGGCGAGACGCTGCCCGCACTGCTCGGCATGCTGGACTGAATCCGCCCTCTCGCCGATCTCCAATCGCTTTCCTATATTGCACTTTTCGGTGCCGCACATTCTCGACCGGCCTTCGCACGCTCCACCGACGTGCGGCAAGGGCCGGTCCGGCGACTCGGGCTGTCTGCCCGCGTCCCGAGACGGACATTCCACGGGGACGAAGACGTGACCGAACAAATGGTCGACCTGAAGGCGCTGCTGGTGGAGCGCGAAGAATTCGAAGGCAGCATGGTGTCGAAGCTGCGCGAGGGGTTGAGCCAGGGGGCGAACCAGATCCGCGCGCTCAAGGACATCAACGACGTCCTCACCAAGCGGCTCGCCGCCGCCGCCGGGCCGCAGCAGAAGAAGCTCCACCTCAAGCTCGGCGTCGTGCACCACTACCTCGGCCACATGA
>JAYVTJ010000831.1:0-4778 GCA_043774415.1 Fimbriiglobus sp.
GGGGGTGAGGTCTCCCCGATGCGGAAGGAAGGCCGTTCGCGTCAGCGCCGCAGACCTCACCCCCCAACCCCCTCTCCGAAGCGGAGAGGGGGTGACTCCGCTGTTCTGCATCACCCCTCCGCCGCGGGCGGATGCGATTCCGGAGCCGGCGCCTCCGCCTCCGGCGCCTTCGCCTCTTCCACCTTCGGGACTTCCGGAGCCTTCGGCTCCTCCGGCGGCTTGAAGAATGCCGCCAGTTGCGCGAAGGTGTTCAACGCCGCCTTGCCCTGCTTTTGATCGGTGCTCAGCTTCGCCGGGGCCTTCGGCTTGCTCGGCTTCGGCGGCGCCATCGGCTGCGCCGGGGGCTGCTGATACTGCGGTTGCGGCGGACCCTGCGGGCCACCCGGGCGCGGGCCGCGCGGCGGGAACTGCCGACCGCCACCGGGGCCACCCGGTCCGCGGCCTTGACCCTGTCCCTGCTGCGGCGAACCACCCGGTCCCGGTCGCGGTTGGAAGCCGCCGCGATCCCCACCGCCCTGGCGCGGCGGACCCTGTTCGCGCGGCGGCATCGGCGGCCGTTCGGCGCGCGGTTCCGGCGGCTTGCGCTCCTGCCCCGGTTGAATCATGCTGAGCGAAACCCGCCGGCGATCCCCATCGACGATCATCACCCAAACGGGCACCACGTCGCCGACGCTCACTACGTCGTACGGACTCTTGATGAATCGGTTCGCCATCTGGCTGATGTGGATGAGGCCGCTGTCCTTCAAGCCCACGTCCACAAACGCGCCGAAATCGACGACGTTGAGAATCTCGCCCTTCAGTTCCATGCCGGGCTTCAGGTCTTCGAGCTTCAACACCCCCTTGCGGAAGATCGGCAGCGGGCGATCCTCGCGGATGTCGCGGCCGGGGCGGGCGATGGCTTCGAAGATGTCGCGGACCGTCGGCCCTCCGACCTTGAACTCGTTGGCGATGGCTTCCGGGTTCTGCGCCATCAGCTTGTCGCCGAGGCCGACGAGCTTCGATTTGTCGGCGAGGTCGGCCGCGGTCATCTCCATGCCGCTCAGCACGCGCTGGGCGATGGGGTAGCTTTCCGGATGGACCCAGGTGTTGTCGAGCGGTTCGTCGCCGCCGCGGATTTTGAGGAACCCGGCCGCCTGCGTGAAGCGCGCTTCGCCGAGTTGCGGCACGCTCTTGAGCGCCTCGCGGCTCTTGAACGGGCCGTTCTTCTTGCGGTACTCGACGATCTCGCGGGCCACGAGCTGATTCAATCCGGAAACGTGGCGGAGCAGCGGGATGCTCGCGGTATTCACATCGACGCCGACGGCGTTGACGCAGCTCTCGATGACCGCTTCGAGCGATTCCTTCAAATGCTTCGGACGGATGTCGTGCTGGTACAAACCGACGCCGACGTGCTGCGGGTCGATCTTCACGAGTTCGGCGAGCGGATCTTGCAGGCGCCGGCCGATGCTGATAGTGCCGCGGACGGTGGCGTCGAACTCGGGGAACTCTTCCTTCGCCACGGGGGACGCGGAGTAGTCGCTGGCGCCGGCCTCGTTGACGATGACGTAGGCGAGATCGGCGGGCGGTTCGGGGAGGCCGTCCAAACTGATGGGCGGCGCCACCGGCTTCGTCGGGGTCGCGGGGGGCGCCGGCGTCTGCACGCTCGGCGCGGCCGGGGTGCTCGGGGTCTCGGTCGTAGTCGTGGCGGGGGCGTCGTGGTGACCGGCCAGCACGCTCTCGGCCGGGAGGACGCCGGCATCGACGGTCGTCTCCGGAGCCGATTCGAGAACGGGGGCGTGCATCTCAGAGACGATGGAGGTGTGCGTCTCCATCGCCATCGAATGCGATTCGACATCGGCGGCGGGCGGCAGCGCCACCTCGGGCGGCTTCGGGTTGATGCGGCGCTCTTCGAACTCGGCGATCAGTTCCGAAACGATCTGCTCCGTCTCGCGGCAGCCGGTGCCGTTGCCGATGGCGACCACCGAAATGGAGTGCTTGCGGATGAGCTGTTCGAGCTTGCGCTTCGCCTCGGCGATGCGGTTCTCGGGCGGGTGCGGGTAGATCACGCCGTCTTCGATCACCTCGCCGGTCGGGCCGAGGATCGCGGTCTTGCAGCCGGTGCGCATGCCGGGGTCGATGGCGAGCACGGCCTTGCTGCCGAGGGGCGCACGCAGGAGCAGGCTCTTCAGATTGCGGGCGAAGATTTCAACGCCGTGCTCCTGGGCGAACTCGGACATCTCACGGCGGATTTCCCGTTCGAGGCTCGGCAGCACGAGCCGGTCGAGCGCATCGGCGACGACGGGGATCAGGAACTCGCGGTGCGGGTGGTCGGCGAGCGGCAGGTGCCGGAGGGCGATGTCCTTCGTGCGCGGGGCGTCCCATTCGAGCTTCGAGCGGATGATCTTCTCGTGCTCGCCGCGGTTGACCGCGAGGATGCGGTGCGGCGGCATCATCCGCACCGGCTCTTTGAACTGGAAGTAGTCGCGGTACTCGGAACCCTTTCCATCAGGGACACCTTCGACCTTGCTCGTGACGATGATGGCCGTGTCGCGGAGGAAGAGGCGGAGCGGTCCGCGGACGTCGGCGAGTTCGGCGATGATCTCGGCGAGGATATGCTTCGCCCCGGTCGTCACGTCGTCGACGGTGTTCAGCCCCTTGTCCGGATTCACGATGCCCGGCAGCACTTCGCCCAAGTTGTCCACGGCGGGGTCGCGCGTCCAGATGGCGATGGCGAGCGGTTCGAGGCCCTTCTCTTTGGCGTCCGAGGCGAGCGAGCGCTTCTTGGGCTTGAACGGCAGGTAGAGGTCTTCGAGCCGCTTCGGATGATCCGATTCGAGGATCGCTTTGGTCAGATCGTCACTGAGCCGGCCCTGCCCCGCGATGCTTTTGAGGATTGTTTGTTTCCGCTCGGCGAGCGCGCGCAGGCCGCCGACGCGGGTCTGCACGCGGCGGATCATCTCTTCGTCGAGGCCGCCGGTGCGCTCCTTGCGGTAGCGCGTGATGAACGGCACGGTGTTGCCTTCGTCGAGCAGTGCGACGACGGCTTCGACCTGCACCTTGCGGATCTGCAAATCCTGGGCGATGCGCGACAGATCCTGCGACTGCGGCGATGGCGGGACCGTCGGCACCGGCTGTGGCGGAAGCGCCGGCACCGTGGGCTTGCTCGGTTCCGGGGCCGGCGGCGCGTCCGGGTTCTTCGGCACGAACACCGGCTCGACCGGCGGCGCCTCGGCCGGCACGAGTGTCGGCGGCGGCGGCGCGTCCGACGGCGCGGACGGAGCCGCGACGGGATCGGGCGGCACCGCCGCTTCCGGGGCGACCGCGTCGGGCGCGGGCGTCGTCTCTTCGGCGGGTTCGGTCACGGTGTCGGTGGAGTTCATGCGAACGTCCGTAGGGGTTGCTGCGTGGGCGCGAGCGGAGAGCGAGGGTTCGCTGCGAACGCAAGAGCGTCGGACCGCACGGGCGATCCGACGGGCCGGTGCAAAACAGTGGGAATTGCAGTTTGTGCTACGGGAACGCGGCGCCGGGGGCAAGGTTTCCGCAGCCGCGGCGAGATATGGTAAGCTCGCAGGCGGTTCCGAACTCTCCCGCGAAGAGCCGCCGAAATGATCCTGTTCGCCCGCAACGAAGCCGCTAACAAGTTCCTCGCCGAGAACCCGATGATCCTCGGGGGCGGCGCGATCGTCTTCGCCCTCGTCTTCTTCGGGCTGGGGGTCTTCGCCCTCGTCACCGGCAAGGCGCCGACGAAGCGGGGCCCGGATCTCGAGGGTGGCCACGCCAAGCTGATGGCCGTCATCTGGCTCCTCGTCGGGAGCGGCTGCCTGCTCTTCGGACTCTACAAGATCGCGAGCGCACTGCTCTGATTTCGGAGTCTGACGATGGCCAAGACGAACAGCGGCAAATCCTGGGTGGCGTGGGCCGACGCGCACGCGCCGAACAGCGAGAGCGTGGGCGACCTCGCCGAGCCGTTCCGCGCCCACGCCGAAGCGTTCATCGCGGCTCTGGAAGATGCGGGCGCCACGGTGACCGTCCGTGCGACGGTGCGGCACGTCAAGCGGGCGTACCTCTTCCACTGGAGCTGGCTGATCGGGCTGGGGAAGATCAAAGCCTCGGCCGCGAAGCCGACGACCGGTGTGGAGATCGAGTGGGATCACGGCGACTCGGCGAAGAGCAAGGCCGGGGCGATCGAGATGATCCGGGGCTTCAAACTGGCCGTGCCGCCGGATAGCGTCGTCGCCCCGGCCTTGAACAGCAACCACATCGCGGGCAAGGCGATCGATATCGACATCGTCTGGACGGGCGAACTGGCGGTGGCGAAGAAGGACGGGACCGTTGCGAAGGTGCTGTTTATGATCGACCCGAACCTGAACCTCAAGCTGCACGCCGTCGGCGCGACTTACGGGCTGAAGAAGCACGTCCGGGACAAACCGCACTGGTCGGTGGACGGATACTGATCGAACGGGGGAGTTTCCGAATTCCCACGAAAAAACCCCACCATACGATGCCTTGCGGCGTCATAGGATGGGGCCGGAACTGAGAAGAGGCGAGGGGGATCATCGCGTCGGGCCGACCCCGTGTCAACACCACTTTTTCCAACCCGCGCAAGGCCCGCTCCCGCCGGCACTTGCGGACTCCGGAGTTCCGCCATGCGACCGCTGCTCGCCTTCGCCCTTTTGGCTATTCCCTCCCCCGCCCCTGCAGCCGAGGAAATCCGCGTCACGATCACGCCCAGTGCCGCTCTGCCCAAAGGGGGCGAGATCGCGCTGGTGCCCGCCGGCAAACCCGGCCCGGCGGCGAAG
>JAYVTJ010000832.1:0-9455 GCA_043774415.1 Fimbriiglobus sp.
GGGTCTCGCAGACTCGACCACACCCTACGGGCGG
The DNA here is from genome assembly GCA_043774415.1 of Fimbriiglobus sp. GTDB lineage: Bacteria > Planctomycetota > Planctomycetia > Gemmatales > Gemmataceae > JALHQU01. The sequence goes on from JAYVTJ010000832.1 coordinate 35, forward strand.
GTATCGCCAAAATCCTGAGGTAGACCCTGCGAGAAATCTCACTTCGATTGTCGTCGCGCGGCGCCTTCGGCGTCCGCGCTTTTCGCTCGGCTTCGCAACGACTCTTCCTCACATCCACTTCATGACGCCGCCGAGGTTTGACCTCGTTATGCGGCGTGGTTCAAATCGGAGCATCCATCCAATTCTCGAATCGCAGACCGGGGACTTTTTCGAAGTCTCGTGCGGCGATTTCCGCGTCGACCCGCATCATGGATTCACGGCCTTCGAACATACCGACGACGCTCCGCCAATCGCGCGATGCGGGGATGATCGAGGGCGACGCCGCCAGTTTCCGCTCCAGTTCCGCCACCCGCGCCGCGAGCGATTCCAAAGTCAATTCCGACATGGCACTCCCCCGTTCCATTCGCGAATCCGGCTCGCGATCATTCTATCCGACGGCCCCGTCCGAAGCCGCCGGAGGACCGCCTTCGCCTTACCGTGCACAATTTCCACCGAATAATCGCCCGCCCGCCGTCTCGCCGCGCCTATGAGTCAAATGTGTCATCGCGGTGATCCGCGTCCTCCGACCGGCCGGCTGAAGGGCGCACGAATCGTTTCCACAACTTCCTCGCCAGGACATCCGAAGATGCACGACATCGTAGACACCGCCGTGGCCGCCGGCTCGTTCAAGACGCTCGCCGCCGCCGTCACCGCCGCCGGTTTGGTTCCGACACTCAAAGGGGCCGGGCCGTTCACCGTGTTCGCCCCGACCGACGAAGCCTTCGCCAAGCTGCCGGCGGGCACGGTCGAAGCCCTGCTCAACGACATCCCGAAGCTGACGTCCATCCTCACGTACCACGTCGTCCCCGGCAAAGTGATGGCCGCCGATGTGGTGACGATGGACGGCAAGTCGGCCAAGACCGTGAACGGCGCCGAGGTGAAGATCAGCACCAAAGGGGGCGTGAAGCTCAACGGCACCGCCAACGTGGTGAAGACCGACATCGCCTGCTCGAACGGCGTGATCCACGTCCTCGACGCGGTGATCCTGCCGCCGGGGTAATCGCAAATCCGCTCGCAGAGTAGCCCGGTGGGACCGCGTCCACCGGGCGTTTTCGTCGGACCGATCGTGCCGGAGAACCCGGGCCGCAAGCGCTCCGCTCGATCCGGTGTACACTGATTTCAACTCTGCCCACCGCGAGAATCCCGTGCGCTTCCCGACCATTCTGCTCCTCGTCCCGTTCGCCGTCAGCGGTGCCTCCTGCGCCGAACCGGTGCCCGCCTTCGCCTCGGCGAACGTCCACCCGCGCGGCGCTCCGAACAACTCCCGCGTGCAGTTCGAGTCGGGCAAGGGGCACGTCGCCTTCCTCGGCGGATCGATCACCGAGATGGAGGGCTACCGGCCGATGGTGTGCGACCTCCTCAAGAAGCGCTTCCCGAAGTGCGAGTTCACCTTCACGAACGCCGGCATCTCTTCCACCTGCTCCACGACCGGGGCCTTCCGGCTGGCCGACGACGTCCTCGCGAAGGGGCCGGTCGATCTGCTGTTCGTCGAGTTCGCGGTGAACGACGACCAAGACGCCGGACATCCGCGCCGGGAGTGCATCCGCGGGATGGAGGGCATCGTGCGGCATGTCCGGGCGCACAACCCGGCCGCGGACATCGTCGTCACCCACTTCGTGAACGAGGGGATGCTGAAGGAGTTCGCCGCGGGCCGCACCCCCCTCGCGGTCGCCGCCCACGAAGCGGTGGCCGAGCACTACGGTGTGCCGACGATCGATCTCGCGAAGGAAGTCGGCGAGCGCATTGCGGCCTCGAAGCTGACGTGGAATGAATACGGCGGCGTACATCCCGCGCGGCCGGGGAATGCCCTCTGCGCCGCGCTGATCGCCGGGCTGCTGGAAGCGGCCTGGAAAGATCCGGCGCCGAACGCCAAGGTCGATCATCCGCTTCCGAAGAAGCCGCTCGATGAGGGGAACTACGACTCGGGCCGGTTCATCGGGATCGACAAGGCGAAGGTCGAGAAGGGGTGGACGGCCGAAGTGCCGGACTGGAAGAAGATTCCGGGCGAGTGCCGGGGCCGCTTCGCCAAGGCGACGCTGCTCACGGCGACCGCACCCGGCGCCGAGTTGACTCTCGCGTTCGAGGGGCGGACGGTCGGGGCCTACGTGTTGGCGGGGCCGGACGCGGGGATCGTCGAGGCGTCGGTGGACGGCGGCGCGTTCGTCGCCGTCGATCTGTATCACCGCTTCAGCGGCGGGCTGCACTACCCGCGGACGGTCGTGTTCGCCACCGACCTCCCGGCCGGCCCGCACACCCTTACGCTGCGGATCGCCGAGGGGAAGAATCCGAAGCGCACGGTCGCCCGCATCCTCCATTTCGCCGCGAATTGATTCCTCGGCTCGTCATCGCTGTGGTTCGGACGTGAGGGCTCCTCACTTCCTTGATTGTTCTCCGGTTCCCTCCGATAACCTCGGTTCGCCGCACTCGGTTCCGGAACCGCCATGTCGAAACTCTGCACCGGCTGTTTGGATGTCACCGAGGACGATGCGGCCGTCGCCTGCGGGTGCGGTCGCAAATTCCGCAAGGACGATGTCTTCCTGAACGGGGCCGGCGCCGACGTCGAATTCATGCGCGTCGAGTCCGGGCGCGACATCCCGCGCGTCCGGCCCATCCGCCGGTCGCGCGGCTCGGACTCGATGCCCGCTCCGCTCGCCGATCCGCTCCGCGGCCTCCGCACCGGGTTGAACGTGCTCAACGCCTTCTCGCTGCTGCTCGTGGCGGCGGGCGCGCTCTTCTCCTACGCCATCGGCGACGAGACGCAGGCGATCGTCACGGCGACCCTCGGTCTCCTGGGCGTCCTCTGGGTCTTCGGCATCAGCCGGCTGCTGCCGAATCGCCCGACCGACATCCTCTACCTGCGCTCCTTCCGCACCGACGACACCACCGGCGGCGTCCGCACCTCCCTCGAACGGGCGCTCGATCCGCAGTTCCGCGTCTCGGGCATCCGCGATCCGAGGCGGCGCTGGCCGCGCGTGCTGCGCTTCATGTCGTACGTCCTGTTCGCGCTGAAGTACGCCAACCCGAAGTACCTGAACCTCGAAGCGGGCGCCGAGTGGAAGGGCCGGCTCTGGCGCTCGCTCGGCGAAGCGAAGGGCGTCGTCATCGACATTTCCGACCTGACGCCGGCCGTGGAAGCGGAAATCCGGCTCTGCGTCGAGTGCATGGGGCTGGAGCGGATGCTCTTCGTCGTCCGTGAACTCGCCGACGAAGAGTACTGGCGCGGCCGCATCCGCAATGCGATCCCGGGGGCCGCCTCGGACCGCAGGATTCAGATCGCCGTCTGGCACACGTTCGCCAGCGACACCGCGGCGTTCGAGAAGCGCGTCGCCAAGTTCGGCGCCCAACTGCCGGACGAGCCGGCCGGGTTCAACCGCGATGCCCGCGATCTCGCCGAGCATTTGCCTGGTCACGAGTTCGAAGAAGCGAACCGGGCGCTTTGGGTTGAAATCGGAGTCGGCTTGGCCGCCGGATCCATTGGCACGGCAACCCTCGGTTTCCTGCGGGAACTTGTGCCCGGCTTCGCGCTCGTGCTATTTCCATTTTACACGATCTGGTTCGCGATGCTCGCGATCCACTACGTTTCGTTCCGGCGCAACTCCGGTTCCGCGCGGCGCCGGCGGATCGCCTTCTGGACCGTCTTCCCATTGCTCGTCGTGTTCCCAGCGTCGATCATGTTACAGCTGCTCATCCCGGACGTAGGAAAGGTCCGCGCGGCGGCGCAGCGCATGCACAGCAGCAACAACCTGAAGCAGATTGCTCTTGGGATGCACAACTACAACGACTCGCAGGAATCGCTGCCGGGGGCGAACCCGCCCTCGTACGAATCGGGCACCAAGAAGTATCCCGTGAGCTGGCGCGTGCTCCTGTTGCCCTATGTGGAAGGCGACCGGCTCTATTCGCAGTACCGCTTCGACGAACCCTGGGACGGGCCGCACAACATCAAGCTGGTGGAGATGATGCCGAAGATCTACCGCCACCCGATGGCCGACGGGAAGAAGCTGCCGGCCGGGCAGACGCACTACCGGACGTTCGCGAGCCGGCCGGGCGCGGCGCCGTCGGCCGCGTTCACCGACGGCCTGCGCGGGCCGAAGCTCCAAAACATCTTGGATGGGACTTCCAACACGATCCTGATCGTCGAAGCGGAGGAGGCGGTGCCCTGGACGATGCCGGAGATCCTGCTGTACGACCGGAATCAGCCGCTGCCGAAGCTGGGGGGCCTCTTCACCGGCGGCTACAACGCCGCGCTCGGCGATGGCTCGGTGAAGTTCTTCCGCCACACGATGCCGGAGAGCCAACTGCGGGCGTGGATCACCCGCGACGGCGGGGAGCGGATCGAAGCGGAGTGAAAAGAGCCAACCGTAGCGGAACTCGCCAGAGTTCCGATGCCCCCACCAACGCAGGTGGATCGGAAGTCTGGCGACTTCCGCTACGTAACCGCTTGTATCGGGCGATTGGCGGAGCCGCACCGGTGGGGTATGATGATCCTGCCGTGAAGAGCGCGTGCCGGTCCGGAGTGCGTCCATGCCATTTGTCCTGAGGCCGCCGTCCGACACGGTCCCCCTCGTCGAGCAGTTGAGCGCCCTCGGCAACCGGCGGAAGCGCGCGATCCTCACGGCGGGGACGCTGCGCTGGGTCGCGGTCGTCGTCGCCTGCGTCGGACTCGCCGGCGCGCTCGATGTCGCTTTCCACCTGCCCGGATTCGTGCGGGCACTCTTCCTCGTCGGCACGCTCGCGGCCGCCGGGGTGCTCGCCCTCCGCGATGTGTTCGCACCGAGCCGCCGGGCAGTGAAGCCGATCCGCGTGGCGATGCTCCTCGAAGAGCGCTTCCCGAAGTTCAACGACGCCCTCGCCAGCGCCGTCGAATTCTCCGCGATGACTCCGAAGGAGAAGCCGGCCTCGGCGCGCTTTCGTAAGGTCGCCATCGCCCGCGCCACGAATTCTCTGGAGCGCTTCGAACTCGGCGAGATCGTCCCGAGTGGGAAGGCGTGGCGCGCCTTCGCCCTCGCGCTGCTGGCGCTGCTCATCGTCGCCCCGCTGGCCGTCGCGAACACCGCTCGGACGAAGCACGCCGCGATCCGCTTCTTCGATCCGTTCGGCGCCCACCCCTGGCCGACGAAGACGCAGATCCGCGCGACGCAGCCGAAGGCGTTCCCGTTCCGGCTCGCGAAGGGGGACGCGCTCGACGTCCACTTCCGCGTCGCGGGCGTCATCCCCGATCAGGCGAACTTGAGCGTCCGGTTCGACAACGGCAACGCCTTCGAGGAAGCCGCATCGCTGACCGCGCCCGAAGGCCAGAAGACCGGCGCCGTCGACGGCGTCATCCGATTGGAAGCGCACCGCATCCCCCGCGACTTCGAGTTCCGCCTGAACTCCGGCGATGGCGCCACCGAGTGGCTGAAGGTCGAGGTGGCGCCGCCGCCGAAGCTCGTGCCCGCCGACGGCCGCGCCTCCCCGCAAATGCACCTGACCTTCCCGCGCTACACCAACCTCGCACCCGCCGACTTGCCCGATGGCGCCAGCACCGTCGAAGCCGTGCACGGCACGCGCATCCGCTTCCGCGCCGCCGCGGATCGCCGCATCGTCTCGGCGGCGCTCGTGCCCCAAGTCGAACGCGATGGCTTTGAACTCGCGGCCGCGGTCGCCGGCCTCGCGGGGACGAACCCGTTCGCCGCGCTCGGCTCGCAACTCCTCGCCGACGATGTGCCGAAGGACATCCCCGTCACGGTGAGCGGCGCCGACGGAACCCGGCTCGATGCCGACTTCGTCCCGCACATCGCCGGGCTCTACAGCTTTCGCTTCACCGACGAAACGGGCCTCAGCGGCTCGCGGATGCTCGACTTCCGCTTCACCCCCGATCCTCCGCCGATCGTCTCGATGGAGCGCCCGCTGCTCGGCCAAGATCCGCAGGTGCTGCTGCCGACGGCGAGCGTGACCTTCCAAGCGCGCGCCGAGGACCGCACGTTCGCCGTGCGCCGGCTCTTCGTCGAATACCGCTTCGGCGACGCGAACGTGCCGACCCGCGAATTCCTGCTCGCCGAACCGCAGTCCGGTCCGACGGCTCCGCAGCGCGCAGTGCTCGGCTTCGCCGCGCGGTCGAGTTCGGCGAAACCGATCACGCTCTCCGGGGCGATGACGATCCCGCTGAGCCGCTTCCGCAAACCCGACGGCACCCCCCCGGCCGACGGCGATACGCTCATCGTCACCGCCGCCGCGACCGACTTCGACGACATTACGGCGCTGAAGGAACCGGGCCGCAGCAAGCCCGCGTTCGAGATTCGCATCGTCTCGAAGGTCGGTCTCGATGGTCTGCTGCAACTCGAACTCGGCAAGCTCCGGCCGCAAGTTTTGAAGCTCCGCGAGGAGCAGCGCGCCGTCCGCGAGCGCACCGACGAAGCGAACAAGGCGGCGCAGGACGGCAAGCTCACGCCCGACGAAGTGGCGAAGCTGAACCAGGCCGAGAAGGATCAGCGCTCGATCCAGAATCAGATCGCCGACCCGCGCGACGGGCTGAAAGCGCAGGCCCAAAAGCTGAAGGATCTCGTCGCCGCGAACAACCTGCCGAGTTCCGCGACGACGAAGCGCGTCGAAGCCGTGGCCGAGGACTTGGCCCGCATCGCCGATCAGAACCTCGATCCGATCGATCAGGCCATCGCGAAGGCGAAGGGCGAAACCGACAAGGGGCCGAAGCCCGACGCGAAGAAGGTGGCCGAGGAATTGAAGGCCGCGGTGAAGGAGCAGAAGGCCGCGGAAACGACGCTCGACCTCGTGCTGAAGCAGTTGGAGCAGTGGGCCGGCGCCGGCGAACTCCGGGCCGAGGCCATGAACCTGAAGGATCAGACGAACAAAGCGGGCGAGCAGGGAACGAAGGCGACCGACAAGGTCGAACCGGGCAAGCCGGCCGAGCAGTTGAAGCCGGGGGAGAAGGTGCAGTTGGATCGCGCCGCCGACAAGTTCAACCAGCTCGCGGACCGCGCCGCGGGGGCGCTGGGCAAAGCGGAACGGCTCGCGGCCGAGAAGGAAGCGCAGGCGAAGGACCTGCAAGCGCAGGCCGATGCGAAAGCGGAGGAAGCCAAGAAAGCCGCCGGCGAAGCCGAGAAGCAGCCGAAGGGATCGGACGCGGCCGACGATGCGAAGTCGAAGGCCGATGCCGCGCAAGCCGAGGCCGATCAGTTGCAGAAGCGCGCGAAGCAGGCCCAAGCCGAAGCCGATGCCCTCCGTGGCGCGGTGCAAAAGGCCGGCGGGCAAGAACTCGTCGAAGACCTCCGCACGGCCGGTAAAGAACTGCAGCAGAACAACCCGGCGCAGTCGAACGATGCGAAGCAGAGCGCCGCCGAGAAGCTCGCGAAGCTCGCCGAGGCGCTCGGCGAGAAGCCCGAGGAGACCGGCGACGAACTCAAAAAGAAGAAGCGGACGGCCGACGACATCGACAAGCTCGCCGCCGAGCAGGACGAACTCCGCAAGAAGGCCAAGGCCGCCGGGATGATCCCCGATGAGGCGAAGCGGAAGGAGGAACTCGCGAAGCTGGCGCGCGAGCAGGAGAAACTCAAGAAGAAGACCGAAGCCGCCGCCGAGAAGCTGACGCGCGAGCGCCAGCAGGACGCCGCCGACAAGCTGCGCCAAGCGGCCGAGCAGATGGCCGGGGCGAAGCAGGAACTCGATAACGGCATGGTGCCCCAGGAGAAGCAGGACGATGCGCTCCAGAAGCTCGACGAGGCGTTGACGAAGCTCGACAAGGATCGCGAGAAGGATGCCGAGAAGCTCTCGCAGGAGAAGCGCGAGGAACTCGCCGAGCGATTGAAGGCGCTGCGCGATCGCCTGAAGGCGACCGACGCGGAAGCGGGGCGCATCCAGGCCGGCGTGCTCAAAGAGATGGCGTGGGATCGCGCGAAGATCGCCAGCGTCGGCGACCTCGAAGATCGCGCCAAGGGGATCGCCGAGGAACTCCGCGGCTTCGCCGAGAAGCAGCTCGAACCGCTGCCGGTCTTCAAGCAGCTCACGGAGCAGGCCGCGAGTCTCACCGAGAAATCGGGCAAGCTCTTCGGCGAGCGCAAAACCGAAACCCTGGATGCCGCCGGTCAACCCTTCGACCCGAAAGCCGAAGCCGCGACCGACGACCGCACCCGCCGCCCGCTCCGGACGGCGCTTCGCCGGCTCGACCACATTTTGGACTCGATCTCGGACAAGCCGAAGCCGATGCCGATGGGCGAGAAACCGATGCCGATGGAGGGCATGCCCGGCGGCGACATGCCCCCGATGCCCGAAGGCGAGAAGAAGCCGGGCGGTGTTCCGCCGCTGGCGCAGTTGAAGGCGCTCCGCGCCATCCAAGCGGAAGTGAACGAGCGCACGGCCGCGCTCGCAAAGCTCCAGCCGGACAAGTCGAAATTGAACGATGCCGATCGCGAAGAACTCGAAGAACTCGAACGCACCCAGCGCGATGTGGCCGAGCTGCTCGAGAAGCTCGCCCCCGCCCTTCAGCCCATGCCCGCCGACCCGGAGAAGCAATGATCCGCGCGCTGTTCGCCCTCGGCTTGGCAAGTCTCACTGCGGCTCCGGCCTTCGCCGTGATCGCCCCGCCCGTGCCGCGACTCGCGGAGTGGAAGGTGCCCGATGCCCCCGCCGTGGAAGAGCCGAAGCCGGGAGAAATGGAAGAGCCGGCGAAGATTCTCGAGCGCGTGACTCAGAATGCGAAGGCCGTCGGCGACCGGTTGAAGGAGCAAGACACCGGCGACGAAACCCGCAAGAAGCAGGATCAGGTCCTCAAGGACATCGACGAACTGCTGAAGCAGAACGAACCGCCGCCCCCGAGCGGCGGAGGTGGAGGAATGAGCGAGATGCCCCCCCCGATGGGTGGGATGCCGCCGCCATCCGGCGGAATGCCCCCGCCCATGGGCGGCAACTCCGGGATGAAGCCGATGGGAATGGGGTCGGGTCAGCCGATGCCGATGGGGGGAAGCGGTCAGCGCCCGAAGCGCGGCGGCGATGGGAAAACGCCGATGCCGATGGGCGGCGGAACGACGGAACCGATGATGCAACCCGGCGGGATGAAGCCGATGCCGATGAGCCCCGGCGGAAAGGAGCCGATGCCGATGGGCGGCGAGAAGCCCGGCACGGGAAGCGACGGCGGCAAGCCGAAGGGGACGCCCCCGAGCCTTCCGAACGAAGATCCGTTCACGAAGCAGGTCTGGGGTCACCTGCCGGAGAAGCTCCGCCAGCAGGCGTCGCAGTACTACCGCGAGCAGTACATGCCGAAGTACCAGGAGATGCTGAAGCAGTATTACTCGAACCTCGCGGAGCGCGATCGGGGCGGGAGGAAGTAATAATGATCGGCTCCCCTCTCCGAAGCGGAGAGGGGGTTGGGGGGTGAGGTCTCCCCGCAGGATGT